>NZ_PSRR01000061.1 GCF_004296405.1 Bradyrhizobium sp. Leo170 | reverse complement strand
CCATAGACCGATCCCGGATTACGCTTCGCTCCATCCGGGCTACGGAGCTGATCGCCGTCATTCCCCGCGAAGGCGGGGAATCCAGTACGCCGCGGCCTCTCGACTCAACTACGACTGTCTCTGGAATACTGGATCGCCCGGTCAAGCCGGGCGATGACAGCGCATCTGCGGAGAGTGATAGTCCCGCGAACTCGCGCCTCACGCCCCGTTGAGGAATTGCAGCGGGTCGACCGGGGATGATCCCTTGCGGATCTCGAAGTGAAGCTGCGGCGAAGTCACCTCTCCCGACTGGCCCGACTTGGCAATCACCTGACCGCGCTTGATCGTATCGCCGCGCTTCACGAGCAGCTCACTCGCATGGGCATATGCGGTGACGTAGCCGTTGGAGTGCCGCACCAGGACCAGATTGCCATAACCCTTCAGTTCGTTGCCGGAATAGGCGACGACGCCATCCTCGGCGGCCTTCACCGGCGTGCCCTCCGGCACCGCAAGGTTGATGCCGTCATTGGACTTGCCGTTGGTCTTGGCGCCATAGCCGGTGATCACCTTGCCGCGGGCCGGCCAGCGGAAGGTCGGCAACGAGCTGGTGGTCTCGCTCGGCTTGACCGCCACCGGTTCGGCGACCGGAGCAGGCTGTTCGACATTCGCCGCGGGCTGGACCAGCCGGGCGCTTTGCGGCTGCGCGGTCGCAACCACCTTCGGTGCCGGAGCAGCCGGCACGGGAGCCGGTGCCAATGCGGGTGCCGGCGCTGCGGGCGCAGCCGCGGCCGTCTTGGCGCCCGGGACGGTCAATTTCATGCCAAGGCTGAGCTTGGCCGACTGATCGAGATGGTTGGCCTTCGCAAGCTCGGCCGGCGAGACGTGATGCTGGCGCGCGATGCTGTGCAGCGTGTCGCCCTTGTTGACGTAATGGACGCCTCCGGCAGTGGCTGCGACGGCGACCGGCTTGCTCACCGGCGGCGCGACAGCAGGTGCTGGCGCTGCCGCCACCGCAGCCGGGCGCGGGATGACAAGCTGCTGGCCGGGCGACAGCGCGCGCGGCCCCTTGTAGCCGTTGGCGCGCAGGATTTCGGCGGTCGAGACGTTGTAGCGCTTCGACAGCACTTCCAGCGTATCGCTGGTGCCGACGATGATCGTGGTGCCGCCGTGGCCTGCGGGCGCGCGCGCCACCGACTGCGGCACGGTCCCCGTGGCCTCAAGGCGCGGCGGTTGTTGTGGCGGCGCATAGGATGCCACGCCCCGCCCGCCTCCTGACACGCCGGAGTTGGAGACCGGATAGGATTGCGGCGCAGCAACCGGCGGCGGCAGCGGCTGGGATTGATAGGACTGCGACTGCGAATACGGCGATTGCGGCCGCGCATATTGCGGCAGCTCACGCCGCTCGACCGGCTGCTGCGGCACCGAGCCGGTCGCCTGAGGCTCGAAGGCGAAGGGATTGTTGGAATAGGAGTTTTGCGAGAAGCGCGTCGACATGTCGCCGCTGCACCCGGCAAAACCGACCGACATCAGCGCCAGCACCGCCACATGCGGGACGCGGCGCGAGCGAAGCAACTCGACGACAGCGGACATGGTTACTCACTCGTACGCAACAAAATACTGTTTTGAGTAAACACGTACCGAGTAAACAAGCGCTTAACCTTCGGAATAAGGTATTGGCGCGAGGCAGCAATCCCCAGACTCTACAGTTCCCGCGCCACCCCCGGCAGGGCCGGCACGAAGCGCACGTCGACCAATTCCTTGCGCTCGAAGCCGGTCTCGGTCCTGATCACCCGGACCAGCGTCTGGGTACCATGGTGTGGGCCGACCGGCGCGATCAGGATGCCGCCGACCTCGAGCCGCTGCAAAAGCTTCTCCGGAATCTGCTCCATCGCGGCGGTGACGATGATGCGGTCGAAATCGCCGGCGCCGGCGGGCACGTCGAAGCCATCGCCGAGCATGACCTCGATATTGTAATAGTCGAGCTTCTCCAGCCGCTGGCGGGCGGTATCGGCCAATGTCCGGTACCGCTCGATCGTCAGCACATGCTTGCACAGCCGCGAGAGGACCGCGGCATGGTAGCCGGAGCCGGTGCCGATCTCGAGCACCCGGTGCTCCCGGTTGAGCTGGAGCTGTTCGGTCATGTAGGCGACGACGAAGGGCTGGCTGATGGTCTGCCCGCAGGCGATGCCGAGCGCGCTGTCGCGGTAGGCATGGTCGCGGTCATTGGCCGCGACAAAGCGCTCGCGCGGCACCTCCTCCATCGCACGAAGCACCGACTGGTCGCTGATGCCGCGCCGCCTCAGCGCGAGCTGAAACATCATTTTCTCGGGCGGCTCAGATGTGCTGGCCATAGCGGGTCTCGTAAGCTTGCTGCGCGGCACGGTTGCCGAGCACGATCCTAGCCGATTAATGCCACACCAACTCGAAATCCCGCGTTGAGGAAAATTTCCCTCACGATCGCGTTCCCTCCCCGGAACCATAGCCATGACGCGGCGTTGGCGAGCAAGTATTTTATTCCCCATATGATCGGCGACGACGCACGATCGAGGCTCTGTGAGGCGAGCATGAGCGCGAACGTTTACGTTGCGCCTGCGGGAGATATTTGCGAACGTGGCGCGGGGACAGGCAAGGATTCCGACATGACTACCGCACGGCCTGAGGGCTGTTCTGTGTTTCTCGTCGAAGACGAGGTCATGATCCGGATGATGGTCGCCGACATGCTGGAAGAGCTGGGTCACAGCGTGGCGGCCGAGGCCGGGGAAATCTCAGAAGCGGTCAAGCTCGCGCAGTCGACCGAGTTCGACCTCGCGATCCTTGATGTCAATGTCAACGGCAAGGTGATCACACCCGTCGCCGAACTGATCAACGCGCGCAACCGTCCCTTCATTTTCGCGACCGGCTATGGCTCTTCGGGCCTGCCGGAGGAATATCGCGATCGCCCCGCGCTGCAGAAGCCATTCCAGCTTGAAACGCTCGCCCAACTGATCGACAGCACGCTCAAGAGCGCACCGGTCTAGCATTCACAAGGCAAATCCGTAGCCCGGATGGAGCTATTTCAGCGTCGACGTCAGCGCTTCCGAGAATGCCTCATCGGTGCGGTCGAGCCGCAGCGGCGTGACCGACACGTAGCGCGCCGCAAGCGCCGCGAGATCGGTGCCTTCCGCCGGCGTGTCCATCATCGCCGTGCGCTCAAAACCGATCCAGAAATAGGGATTGCCGCGGCCATCGCGGCGCTCATCGATCTTCAGGAAACCGAGATTGCGCTTGCCCTGCCGGGTGACGCGGATGCCCTTGACGTCCTCCGGCACGCAGGCCGGGAAATTGACATTGATCACCGTGTTCTTGGGAATGCCGGCATCCATCACCTTGCGCACGATGTCGGGACCGAATTGCAGCGCGGTGTCCCAGAGCGGCTTTTCACGGGTCTCGAGGCTGAATTCCTGCGACAGCGCAAATGACGGCAGGCCCAGTATGGTGCCCTCGAGTGCGCCGGCGATGGTGCCGGAATAGACCACGTCCTCGGCGACGTTGCGGCCCTTGTTGACGCCCGACAGCACGAGATCCGGCAGTTTGGGACCGAGGATATGGCGTGCGCCCATGATCACGCAGTCCGTCGGCGTCCCCCGGACGGCAAAGTGGCGCGGACCGATCTCGCGCAGCCGCAAGGGATCGTTCAGCGACAGCGAATGCGACACGCCGGACTGGTCGAGCTCCGGAGCCACGATCCAGACGTCGTCGGACAAACTGCGCGCGATCTGCTCGACGACCTTCAACCCCGGCGCGTGGATGCCGTCATCATTGGTGCAGAGAATTCGCATCCGTTCAAAATGCCCTGTTCGATCGCCTGTCTTGCCAAAGGTCTTAACCGGCAAACGCCGCAGAGGCAAACCCCGGCGATTTGCGGGTTGTTACCGCTTCATCCGGACACGCCAGGGACGCAGGAATTTGGCGCTGCCGGCGATCCGAAGCTGAAATCCTGTGGTTTTCTGCGGTGGCGGCTCACCGGCTCCAGTGGTCGCTACCTCCACTTTCCCGGCGACCGGCGGCGGCTCGGCCGCCGAATCGACCTCAGCGGTTACAGGCGGTTTCGTGTGGCGCTGCCGCGCGACCCAAAGCCCTTTGCCAAAATCGACCGGATCGAACCATGTCTGCGCGCCCAGATCGCCCGCGAGCCCCTCGTCCCAGAGCCGTGCGATCTCGATATCGAACTTTCCGCCGTGCCGTTGATCGATCAGTTGCATCCCGAAACCGGTGACGGCCCACTGCCGTCCGATCCAGTAGATGTCGCGATGCAGCGCCATCTTGCAGGTTCACTTCACTTGTCGTGCTCGATCACTTTCAAGCCGCCCATATAGGGCTGCAGCACGTCGGGAACGGCAATCGAGCCGTCCTGCTGCTGATAGTTTTCCATCACGGCGATCAGCGCTCGGCCGACCGCGGTGCCGGAGCCGTTCAGCGTGTGCACGAAGCGTGGCTTGCCGTCACTGGGGCGGTAGCGCGCATCCATTCGCCGGGCCTGGAAATCGCCGCAGACCGAGCAGCTCGAGATCTCACGATAGGCGCCGCCATCGCCCTGACTTGAGAATTGTCCTGGCATCCACACTTCGATGTCGTAGGTCTTCTGCGCGGAGAAGCCCATGTCGCCGGCGCACAGCGTCATCACGCGATAATGCAGGTCGAGCTGGCGCAGCACTTCCTCGGCGCAAGCCAGCATGCGCTCATGCTCGTCGCGACTGGTCTCAGGCGTCGTGATCGAGACCAGCTCGACCTTCGTGAACTGGTGCTGGCGGATCATGCCGCGCGTGTCGCGGCCGGCGGCGCCCGCTTCGGCGCGGAAGCAGGGCGTGAGCGCGGTCAACCGCATCGGCAGCTCTTTTTCGTCGACGATGGATTCGCGGACGAGATTGGTCAGCGAGACCTCGGCGGTCGGGATCAGTCCGAGACGCTCGCTCTTCAGCCGCTCTTCACCGGCAGTCAGCAATTCGCCCTTGATCGCCCAGAACTGGTCGTCCTCGAATTTCGGCAATTGCCCGGTGCCGAACATCACCTCGTTGCGCACCAGGAGCGGCGGATTGATTTCGGTGTAGCCGTGCTCATTGGTGTGCAGGTCGAGCATGAATTGCCCGATCGCCCGCTCCAGCCGCGCCAATCCCTTCTTCAGCACGACGAAGCGCGCGCCCGACAATTTCGCGGCCGCTTCGAAATCCATGTTGCCGAGAGCGCCGCCGAGATCGTCATGCGGCTTCGGCGCAAAACCGTACTGTCGCGGCGCGCCGAAGAGGTGGTGCTGCACGTTGCCGTGCTCGTCGACGCCATCAGGCACATCGTCCGCGGGCAAGTTCGGAAGCGCGGCGAGTTGCGTGTTCAATTCCTCATCGGCCACCTTCGCGGCGGCCTCGAGCTCCGGCAGCGAGGTCTTGAGCTCCGCGACTTCAGCCATCAGCTTCGCCGCGCGCGTCTCGTCCTTGGCTTTCTTGGCTTCGCCGATCTCCTTGGACGCCGCATTGCGCCGTGCCTGCGCCTGCTCGGACGTCAGAATTGCCGCGCGGCGTTTCTCGTCGATCGCAAGCAACGACGGCGACAGGGGCGCAAACCCGCGCCGTTTCATTCCGACGTCGAAAGCCTCGGGATTGTCGCGGATCGCTTTGATGTCGTGCATGACCACATTCCTACGTCATGGCCGGGCTTGTCCCGGCCATCCACGCCTCGATTGCAAGGTCTGTAAAAGACGTGGATGCCCTGGACAAGCCCGGGCATGACGAATAACGCCCTACTCGGCCGGATTGGTGGCGCTGGGTGTGCCGCCGGCCGAGGTTCGGGCGGCGGCTGCCTTCTTCTCCACCACGCGCACGGCGATGATGGCGCCCTCGTAGAGCGCCAGCAAGGGGATCGCGAGCGAGGCCTGGCTCAGCACGTCCGGCGGGGTCAGGACCGCGGCAATGATGAAAGCGATGACGATGAAATAGCGCCGCTTCTCGCGCAGCATCTGCGAGGTCACGATGCCGATGCGGCCAAGCAGCGTCAGGATCACCGGGAGCTGGAAGGCGATGCCGAAGGCGAAGATCAGCGACATCATCAGCGACAGATATTCGCCGACCTTCGGCAGAAGCTGGATCTGCGCGGTCTCCGCGCCGCCCATCTGCTGCATGCCCAGCGAGAACCGCACCAGCATCGGCAGCACCACGAAATAGACCAGCATCGCGCCGGCCACGAAGAACACGGGAGTGGCGATCAGATATGGCAGGAACGCGTTGCGCTCGTGCCGATAAAGCCCGGGCGCCACGAACTTGTAGATCTGGGTTGCGACGATCGGGAACGAGATGAAGCCGGCGCCGAACAGCGCAAGCTTGAGCTGGGTGATGAAATATTCCAGCAGCGCGGTGTAGATGAATTTCGAGTTCTCAGGCCCGGCGACCCAGACGAACGGCCACACCAGCACGTTGTAGATCTGCTTGGCGAAGAAGAAGCAGAAGATGAAGGCCACGCCGAATCCAAGCAGCGCCTTGATCAGCCGCGAGCGCAGCTCGATCAAGTGGTCCATCAACGGCGCCTTGCTGGCTTCGATGTCTTCGGCGCTCATGACGCTTTGGCGCTCTTTTGCACGTCGGGCACCTCAGGCGTGTCCTGCGGCGTTGCCGGCTGCGGCTCAGCCTCTTTGACAATCGCGAGCGGCTCGTTCGCCGCCGCGTGCGCTTCGGCTTCCACAAAGGTCTCCGGCGTAGGTGCGGCCGGCGTCGTTGGAATTACCGGCGTATCACCCGGCGATGCCGGCGGCAGAGCGGCCGGCGCATCCGCAGGCTTGGCCTCCGCGGGCTTCTCGATGTCGCCGATCTGCAGGGCGTCGTTCACGTCCTTCTGCAGTGACGTCATGACATTCCCGCTGGTAATGCCCGTGGCGGCTTCCCTGACGTCGTCAAAGCCCTTCTTGAGCTCGGCCATCTCGGCCTCGCGCATGGCTTCCTGGAACTGGCCCTGGAATTCAGCAGCCATCCGGCGTGCCTTGCCCATCCACTGGCCCACCATCCGGAGCACGCCGGGGAGTTCTTTCGGGCCGATGGCGATCAGCGCGACGACCGCGATGACGACCAGTTCACTCCACCCGATGTCGAACATGAAAGATTCCGCTCACGCGCGCAAACAACCCCGGCCCTTGTAACAGGATTTGGGGTCGCACGTGTTTTTTCTCAACGAACGTCCATAGCGTTTTCAAGCGACGTGGTCACCGGTTCGCGTGAAGAAAACGCGTCAGACAAGCCTTAGACAGCCTTGCTGCCGACGTCCGACCGTGCTGCCGACGGCGCCGCATTGTGATCAATGGACTTCACCGGCTCGGCGGGCTTTTCTGCAGTCTTGTCATCGTCCTGCATGCCCTTCTTGAAGGCCTTGATGCCCTGCGCGACATCGCCCATCAGGTCGGAAATCTTGCCGCGGCCAAACAGCAGCAGGACCACTGCGATCACGACGATCCAGTGCCAAATGCTAAGCGAACCCATCCTGCAAACCCTCCAAACGTGACCGGCGCACCGGCCTAAGCTTCGAGCGGAAAGTAGGCCCGCAGGGCGTCAAAAACAAGGACTCAAGCCGCGGCAAATCGCTGTCGCGGCTACGCAATATTGCTACCGCTAACCTGCGGCGTTCCGGCTGCGGGGGTCAGGCTGAATCCTTGCCATCACCCTCTGAAGGGCCACCGCCCTCTGAATCCGAATCCTTGCCGCCGCCCTCTTCGGGCTCGGCAACCGGCGCCAGGAACAGTTCCAGATTGTCGCCGGGCTCGAGCGGATCCTCGTCCTCGCGAAGCGTCGGATCGTCCGATGGCGTCGGAACATTGAAGCCGGACGGCAGGCGCGAATCCAAAAGACCGGTTCCCTTCAGCTCGTCGAGACCGGGCAGGTCGCCGAGCGCCTCCAGGCTGAACTGCGAGAGGAACGCTTCCGTCGTGCCGAAGGTGAGCGGCCGTCCCGGCGTCTTGCGGCGCCCGCGGGGGCGGATCCAGCCGGTTTCCAGGAGCACGTCGAGCGTGCCCTTGGAGGTGACCACGCCGCGGATCTCCTCGATCTCGGCGCGGGTCACCGGCTGGTGATAGGCGACGATCGCCAGCACCTCGATCGCCGCGCGCGAGAGTTTCTTCGTCTCCGTGGTCTCGCGCGTCATCAGCCAGGCGAGATCGCCTGCGGTGCGGAAGGTCCATTTGTTGGCGACACGCACCAGATTGACCCGCGCGGGCGTATTCCGCCTGCAGTTGCGCCAGCGCGGCCTTGACGTCGACGCCCTCGGGCATGCGCTTGGCCAGGGTGGCCTGGTCGATCGGCTCGGCGGAGGCGAACAGCAGGGCTTCCAGAAGCCGCAATTCCTCGGGCCGCGCCTGCGGATCGGTGACGTGCTCCTCGGCATCTTCCATGCGCTTTTCCGCCAGGCTTGCCATGGCTCGGTCTCCTTCTTCCACTTACTCAGCCGTAATGTCCGGCGCGGTGGCACCGGGCACTTGCGGCAAACGCTTACGAAAATAGAGCGGCGCAAACGCTCGGCTCTGGTTCAGCTCCATCTCGCCTTCCCGCACCAATTCCAGCGCGGCGGCGAAACTCGACGCGAACACGGTCGCCCGCTGCGACGGTTCGACGACGTAGTCCATCAGGAATTCGTCGAGGCAATTCCAGTGCTCGTTATCGGCCGCACCGACGAGGCGTTCCAGCGAGGCGCGCGCTTCGGCAAGCGACCACACCGTGCGCTTGGTCAGATGCACGCTGGCCAGCACCCGCTGCTGGCGCTGCACGGCGTAAGCCGTGAGCAGGTCGTAGAGCGTCGCGGTGAATTTCGGATGCTTGATCTCGGCGATGGACTCCGGATTGCCGCGCGGAAAGATATCGCGCTGGAACTGCGGCCGGTTCATCAGCCGGTTCGCCGCTTCCCGGATCGCCTCGAGCCGCCGCAGCCGGTTGGCAAGCGCGGTCGCCATCTCCTCGGCGCTCGGCCCTTCCGCTGCGGGCGGCTCCGGCAACAACAGCCGCGATTTCAGGTAGGCGAGCCAGGCCGCCATGACCAGATAATCGGCGGCAAGCTCCAGCCGGATCTTCCGCGCCGCCTCGATGAACTGCAGGTACTGGTCCGCGAGCGCCAGGATCGAGATCTTGGACAGGTCGACCTTCTGCTGCCGCGCGAGCGTCAGCAGGAGGTCGAGCGGGCCCTCATAGCCGCCGACGTCGACCACCAGCGCCGGTTCGTCCTCGCTGATTTCAGCCGGCCGGCCGGTCTCAAACGACAGAATTTCCGCGGTCATGCCGTACCTACTTGTCCTATCAAGGCATCCAGTTCGGCCCGTGCCGCCAGCCGGTCGAACGGAAGCGGCGGTTTCCGTGCTGCCAGCGCGCGCTTGGCGCGCTCCAGCGCCTCGCCGGTCAGTTCCGGCGTTTCGCGCGCAACTTCGCGCATCTCGTCGAGCTTGCCGTTGCAGTGCAGGACCATGTCGCAGCCTGCGCTAATGATCGCCCGGGTCCGCTCGGCGATCGATCCCGAGAGCGCGTTCATGGACACGTCATCACTCATTAACAAACCCTGGAACCCGATACCGTCGCGAATCACCTGTTGGATGATTGTCGCAGAAGTCGTCGCCGGTTGGGCGGGGTCCAGCGCGCTAAACACAACATGTGCAGTCATGGCCATCGGCAGATCGGCAAGCGGCCGGAATGCCGCAAAGTCGGTCCGTTCCAGTTCGGACCTGGCCGTATCAACCGTCGGCAGCCGGAAATGGGTGTCCGCCGTTGCCCGTCCATGACCTGGTATATGTTTCAGCACCGGTAAAATACCACCCTGCTCTAATCCGTCCGTCACGGCGCGGGCAATGGCGGCCACCTTGGCTGGATCGGTTCCATAGGCGCGGTTGCCGATCACGGCGTCGGCGCCTTCGACCGGCACGTCCGCCAGCGGCAGGCAGTCGACGGTGATCCCGAGATCCGCCAGATCGGCGGCAATCAGCCTCGCGCTGAGCCGCGCGGCGGCAAGCCCGAGCTGCGAATCGCGATCGTACAGCGCACCAAACGCCGCCCCGGCGGGATAGACGGGCCAATGCGGCGGTCCAAGCCGCTGAACCCGGCCGCCCTCCTGGTCGATCAGGACCGGCGCCTCAGGTTGACCTACGACTGAACGGCATTCACGAACAAGTGCAGATACTTGATCGGGGGTTTCGACGTTCCGTTTGAACAGGATGAAGCCCCACGGCCGTTCGGCGCGAATGAACTCGCGCTCGGCATCGGTCAGCT
Source organism: Bradyrhizobium sp. Leo170 (assembly GCF_004296405.1). Taxonomy (GTDB): domain Bacteria; phylum Pseudomonadota; class Alphaproteobacteria; order Rhizobiales; family Xanthobacteraceae; genus Bradyrhizobium. The sequence continues at coordinate 22,225 of NZ_PSRR01000061.1, read as the reverse complement.
CAAACCCGGATACGCCCGTGATGAATGCTCGGTTTACCATGCGGCCGATTAGGCCGCATGTATCCCGAGCGTCAAGGAAACCGCCGTTAATTCCTTTGGATGAGGCACTGCGGCCCGCCGGCAGCCTTCAGGCTGCTGCAAACCTGCGTCGCCTGATCCAGGGAGCTGAACGGACCGGCAAACGCCCGGTAGTACACTCCCTTCTCGCCGAGATCGACGCGCTTCACGAGCAGCGACTGCGAGCCGAGCACGCTTGGATACTTGCCCTGCAGCGCCTTGTAGGAGGCCTGCGCATCCGCCTCGTTCCGTTGCGAGGAGACCTGAACCACATACCCTCCGCTGCTCACGCTCGCGGTGGGATTGGTCGAAGCGACACGGGTCGGCGCCGGATCGGGCTGCGGCGCGCCGGGTGCCAGCGACATCGGCGTGTTGGCGCTCGCATTGGCCGAGGCTGGGTTGCCATGGGACGGGGTCACCGACGCAGTCCGCATGACAGGCGCTGACTTGGCTGGCGGAGGCGGCGCCGACGCCGGCACGCCGGCATCTGCCGAATCGCCCTTGACCGAAAGCGTCCGGATCCGCCGCGGCTCATTGTTAGGCAGCGTACCGCTCGTGGTCAGCGGCGAAGCTGCCGAGGGAGCGACGCTCGCCACCGGCGGTGGGTTGGCATTCTGGTTCAACGGCGGAAACACCACGCGGGGACCGGTATTGGAGGTGACGTCGACCGGCGTCTCCTCACGCGAGATGAGCTTTTCCGTGCCGTTGCCGGACGCCATGCGGTCTGGCGCCTTGCCGGCACCGTCAGGCTGCGACATGATCTTGGTCGGGCTGTTATCGGCCTTGATGATCGGCGGCTCGCCGCTGCGGGGCGACCCCACATAGGTCCGGTAGCCAAAGGCTGCGCCGGTGCCCACCACCGCGAGCGCTAGCACGGCCCCTACCGTCATCAGTCCGCTGCTACGCTTCCGCGGCGGAGGCTCCTCGTCTTCGTAAGCGGCGCTCTGATAGGCGTAGGGATCGTCGGGATACGCCGCTTCGCGCTGAAAATCCTGCTCGCCGGCTTCGATCTGGCCATAAAGCGCATCGTCGTAGCGCGACGGATCAAGCTGCTGCGCCGGCTCCTCGAACGGCAACTCCTCGCGATATTCCGGCACCGGCGCGCGATATTCTGGCGTCGGCACCGGCGCCGCTGCGTGCTGCGCGGTGTAGCGATGCAGCGGGTGCACGGCGCTCGGCTGAATATCCGGCTCTTCGTAGTCCTCCGATGGCGCTGCATAGTCCTGCGACGGCGCAGCATATTGCTGCGGCGGCGCGACCTCATGGCGGGCGCGCTGCATCCAGGGCGGTGGGCTGGCCGGCAGGTCCACCTCCTCATCATAGCCTGCGGCTGATAGGTCTGCGGCCGGACATTGGCCCGCGACTGCAGCGGATGCGGCGCCGGCTGCGGCTTGGGCGGAGTGGTGGCAAACGGATCGGCTTGTCCGATCAGCCGTGCCAGTTCGGCCAGCGGGTCGTTTTCGGCCCGACCCGTGGCATTGGTGCCGCGATCGTAGTCGAGATCGGCGGGAAAAATTCGGTTTTGATATCGATCAGCCATCGTGATCTTGCATCCCCTTCGGGACAGCGCCAAGTCGCCTGCAACTTCCTGGTGCGAACGAGTTGGTCCCTGCCAAGTACCCCCACGATCCCCATCGCGAGAGGCTTCGCCCCTGCTGCTACCGCATCTCGGTTAGGGCGTGGACGCCTAGAACAGCTAGACCCGATGCCAGAACCGAGACGACGCCCTGAACCATTGCCAGTCGCGCCCTTGTGATCTCTGCATCATTATTCATAATGAAGCGTAAATAGGGCAGATCGCCTCCTTTGTTCCACAGCGCGTGGAACTCGCTGGCCAAATCATACAGATAAAAGGCGATCCGGTGCGGCTCGTGTGCGACGGCCGCAGCCTCGATCATGCGCGGATAGAGCGCCAACTGCTTGAGCAGGCTGAGTTCTGCCGGATCGGACAGCCGCTCGAGCGCCGCCCCCGAAAGATAGTCCCGCCGCGCGCCGTCCTCGTCCGGCAGATCGGGCAAAACCTCCTGCCGCGCGTTACGGAAGACCGAATGGCCGCGGGCATGCCCATACTGGACGTAGAACACGGCATTGTCCTTGGTCTGCTCGATCACCTTGGCGAGGTCGAAATCGAGCACGGCGTCGTTCTTGCGGAACAGCATCATGAAGCGCACCGCGTCCGAGCCGACCTCGTCGACGACTTCGCGCAGCGTCACGAACTCGCCGGCGCGCTTCGACATCTTCACCGGCTCGCCGTCGCGCAGCAGCCGGACGAGTTGCACGATCTTCACGTCGAGCTCCGCCTTGCCGGCGCTCACGGCCTTCACCGCCGCCTGCATGCGCTTGACGTAGCCGCCATGGTCGGCGCCGAACACATCGATCAGATTGTTAAAGCCGCGCTCGAACTTGTTGCGATGGTTGGCGATATCCGACGCGAAATAGGTGTAGGTACCGTCCGACTTGATCAATGGACGATCGACATCGTCGCCATAGGCGGTGGCACGGAACAGCGTCTGCTCGCGGTCCTCGTAATCCTCGACCGGCTTGCCTTTCGGCGGCGGCAGACGTCCCTCGTAGATGTCACCCTTGTCACGCAGGAAATCGATGGTCTCGGCGACCTTGTTGTTGCCGGTCTCGATCAGCGAGCGTTCGGAGAAGAACACGTCGTGCTTGATGTTGAGCGCGGCGAGATCGTCCTTGATCTCAGCCATCATCATCGCGATCGCCTTGTCGCGCACGATCGGCAGCCAGGCGGCCTCGCGCATCGAAAGCAGCTTGTCGCCGTATTCCCTGGCAAGCGCCTGCCCCACCGGCTTCAAATAGTCGCCGGGATAAAGCCCCTCCGGGATCGCGCCGATGTCCTCGCCGAGCGCCTCGCGGTAGCGGAGATAGGCCGAGCGCGCGAGCACGTCGACCTGCGCGCCGGCGTCGTTGACGTAATATTCGCGCGTGACGTCGAATCCTGCGAACTCCAGCAGGCTGCAAAGCGCATCGCCGAACACCGCGCCGCGGCAATGGCCGACGTGCATCGGTCCGGTCGGGTTCGCCGAGACGTACTCGACATTGACCTTCTCGTTGCCGCCCATCGCGCTGCAGCCAAAGCCCACCCCCTCGCGCAGGATCGTGCGCAGCTCGCCGATCCAGACGTGCGGCTTCAAGGTGAGATTGATGAAGCCGGGACCTGCGACGTCGACGGACGCCACCAGTTCGTCTTCCCGCAGCTTCGCCGCGATCTTCTCGGCGAGATCGCGCGGCTTGGCCTTGGCCTCCTTTGCCAGCACCATTGCGGCGTTGGTCGCCATGTCGCCATGGCTGGCCTCCCGCGGCGGCTCGACCACAATGCGCGAAAAATCGGTGCCTTCAGGCCATTGGTCCTCAGCCGCGAGCGCGGCACAGATCGCCCGCACGCGCGCGAGCACATCGGCAAAAAGGTGCGAAGAAGCAGGTTTGTCGGCCATGGGCGCCGCCTAACGCAAATCCGGGGTCGAGTCAAAAAGCCTGTTATGCTCGATCAGGGCGTAGCGGTCGGTCATCCCGGCAATGAAATTACCGATCCGCCTGGCGCGTTCCGCCTCGGTCTCCGCCTCCCTGCCCTCCACCCACTCGGGCGGCAGGTCGCCCGGAGATTGCCGGTAGCGCGCGAACAGGTCGAACACGATCTGTTCGGCGTCGTCCATCACCCGCATCACCCGCTGGTGGCGGTACATCCGCTGCCAGAGGAAGGCCTTGATCTCCGCCTCCTCCTCGGCCACGGCCGGCGGAAACGCAATCAGCGGCCCATTGTGACGGCGCACGTCGTGAGCGGATTGCGGCTGTGCGGCCTCGAGCCGCCGGCTCGCCTCGGCGAATACCGCGCTGATGAAATGCGAGATCAATTCGCGCACCAGTTCCGCGCCGCGCCGGACTTCGTCCAGACCGGGATAGTGCCGGTCGATTTCCGCGATGATCTCAGCGGTCAACGGCATCACCTTGAGTTCGTCGACCTTGAACAGCCCCGCGCGCAGGCCGTCATCGATGTCGTGGGCATCGTAGGCGATGTCGTCGGCGAAGGCCGCGACCTGGGCTTCGAGCGAGGCAAAGCTCCATAGCTCCATGTCGTAGGTCTTGTTGTAGTCGGAAATACCGATGGGGATGCCGCCTGTCTCGCGGTAGCGTCCGGCCGGCGCACCGTCGCGCTCGGTCAGCGGGCCGTTGTGCTTGACGATGCCCTCAAGCGATTCCCAGGTGAGATTGAGCCCGTCGAATTCCGGATAACGGTGCTCCAGCGCAGTGACCATGCGCAGCGTCTGCGCGTTGTGATCGAAGCCGCCATGGGGTTTCAGGCACCCGTCCAGCGCCCGCTCGCCGGCATGGCCGAACGGCGGGTGTCCGAGGTCATGCGCCAGCGCCAAGGTCTCCGTCAGGTCCTCGTCCAGCCCGAGCTGGCGAGCCAGCGCACGGGCGATCTGTGCAACTTCCAGCGAATGGGTCAGCCGCGTGCGATAGTGGTCGCCCTCGTGGAACACGAAGACCTGGGTCTTGTACTTCAGCCGCCGGAATGCAGTGGAATGGATCACCCGGTCGCAATCCCGGCGGAAGGCGCTGCGGGTCTTGCTCGGGGCCTCCGCGAACAGCCGCCCGCGGCTGCGATCGGGGTCGCAGGCATAGGGCGCGCGGGGGGCAGCCATTCCGACCGACACGGTTTTTTAGTCCTTATCCATTTGATTCCGCTTCCTTCCGCACTTAACTATGGTGAGGGCGGGATACCAAATGAAATGGGTATGACGCTGCGAGCATGATCCGGAAAAGTGGATACCGGTTTTCCCTCGCGACAAACGCGGAGCGTCTGCGCGGAGATCATGCTCAAATGATAGGGCTTCGGAGCTTGCCATGACTGATTCTGTCACCATCACCGAGCGGGCCGCCCGCCGGATCGGTCAAATCCTCAAGAGCGAGGGTGACGGTGCGATGCTGCGCATTTCGGTCGAAGGCGGCGGCTGCTCCGGCTTCCAGTATAAGTTCGACGTCGACCGCGCCAAGGCGGAAGACGATCTCGTGATCTCCCGTGAGGAGGCGGTGGTGCTGGTCGATTCGGCGTCCGCGCCGTTCCTGGCGGGGTCCGAGGTCGATTTTGTCGACGATTTGATCGGCGCCTCGTTCCGCGTGGTGAATCCGAACGCGACCGCCTCCTGCGGCTGCGGCACCAGTTTCTCGATCTGATTTTTCTCTCAGCGGCTGGCGAACAGCGCCCGCGCGTTGCCGTGCGCGATCTTTGCGGCGATGTCGGGCGGTAGCTGATCGAGCCAGGCGCGGTAGCCGGCCATGATGTCGCCGTAGCTTGCCCAGCGTTCCGGCACCCAGGTGTCGGAGCCGAGCAAGAAGCGGTCGGGATAGCGCTCGAACAGCCGCCGCCATTCCGCCGTCAGCTTCCCTGCCCCGTCGACGATACCGCCGCGATAGGACAGCTCGCCCCACAGGTTCGGATATTTGCCGAGCATGGCGGCGACGCGATCGGTCGGCAGGCCAAAGCCGGTATGCGCCCAGATGATCCTGGCGCGCGGATTATGCCGCATCAGGATCTCGACGGCTTCCTGATCGGCGTGCGCGTGCAAATAGAGATCGTGGTCGACGGCGAAATCGACGGTCTTCTTCACCCACTCGGTGTCAGCCGCTTTGCCCGACAAATGGAATTCGCCGATACCGCGATAATAGCCGCGCTTGAACTCCTGCTGCACGAGGTCGAAGATCGCGGGATCGCCAAACCAGGTCTGGATGTCGGCACGCACGCGGTAGGGCCGCAGGAACGGCACCACCTCGAGGCCATCAGCCTTGGCATCGACCAGCGCATGCGTCCCGGTATTGGGACGGCTGGTCGCGATGATGCCGGTGATGCGGTGCTTCCTGAACAGCGCCAGCACTTCATCGAGCTTGTAGGTGGGCGTCGGCTCCCAATTGTAGTGCAGATGCGCGTCGAAGATCTCGATCGGCTCGGCCGCGCGGGTGGGTGCGCCGATCGTTGCGAACCACAGTGCGGCGGCAAATCCCGCCGCCCACATTGCACGGGGAAGCAGCATCACTCCGCCGCCACCACGTGCGGCCGATCCTCGCCACCTTCCTCCTGCGGCTCGAGCCTGCGGCGCAGCCGACGGTCGATGCGGTCGAGATAGATGTAGATCACCGGCGTGATGAACAGCGTCAGCAGTTGCGAGACACAGAGTCCGCCGACCACGGCCACACCGAGCGGCTGGCGCAGCTCGGCACCCGCGCCGGCGCCGAGTGCGATCGGCAGCGTGCCGAAGATCGCGGCAAAAGTCGTCATCATGATCGGACGGAAGCGCAAGAGTGCGGCTTCGCGGATTGCGTGTTCGGCGCTCAAGCCCACGCGACGACGCTCGAGCGCGAAGTCGACCATCATGATTGCGTTCTTCTTGACGATCCCGACCAGCATCACGATGCCGATCATGGCGATGACCGACAGCTCCATGTTGAACAGCATCAAAGTCAGGATCGCGCCGATACCGGCCGACGGCAGGCCGGAGATGATCGTGATCGGGTGGATGAAGCTCTCGTAGAGAATGCCGAGGATCACGAACGCCGCGAACACCGCGGCGAGGATCAGCACGCCCTGCCCCCGCAGCGAATCCTGGAACACCTGCGCGGTGCCGGAGAAGCCGGTCGCGATCGTCGCCGGCAGGTTCGAGCTCTGCTCCAGCGCCGTGATCTGGTCGACCGCATAACCCAGCGAAGTGCCGGGCGCGAGGTTGAACGAGATCGTCACCGCCGGCTGCTGGCCCTGGTGGTTGATCTGCAGTGGCCCGACCGACGGCACCAGCCTTGCGACAGCATCCAGCGGAATGGTCTGGCCGTTCCCCGTCTTCATGTAGAGCTTGGACAGATTGGACGGATCGACCCGGAACTCCGGCTGCACCTCCAGGATGATCTGGTAGTCGTTGGAGGGCATGTAGATGGTGCCGACCTGGCGCGCGCCATAGGCGTTGTAGAGCTGGTTACGCACCTGATCGACGGTGACGCCGTAGACCGCAGCCTTCTCGCGGTCGATGTCGACCGTCATCTGCGGGTTCTTGATGTAGAGATCGGTGGTGACGTCGAGCAGGCCCGGAATCTTCTCGATCTTGTCGCGCAGGTCAGGCGCGATCCGGTACAGCGACTCGGTATCACCGCTCTGCAGCACATATTGATACTGGCTCTTGGAGACGCGGCCGCCGATGTTGAGGTTCTGGACGCTCTGGAAGAATGCCTGCATGCCCGGGATGGCGCGGGCCTTCTGGCGCAGCCGTCCGATCACAACGCTAGCGTTGTCGCGCTCCTTCTGCGGCTTCAGTGCGATGAACAGGCGGCCGTAATTCGCGGTCGGGTTGGGGCCGCCGGAACCGACGGTCGAGTTGACGTAGTCGATCGCAGGGTCGGTCCGAAGCACGTCGACCAGCGCCTGCTGGCGCACCTTCATCGCTTCGAATGACGTGTCGGTCGCAGCCTCGGTCACGCCGATCAGGAAGCCGGTGTCCTCCTGCGGGAAGAAGCCCTTCGGCACGATCATGTAGAGATAGAAGGTGCCGGCGAGCGTCGCCAAGGTGACCGCGAGCATCAGCGCCTTTTTCGCCAGCACCCAGTCGAGCGCCCATTCATAGGCCCGCAGCAAGGCGTCGAACATCGCCTCGAACGCCCGCAGCACGACATTCGGGCGCTTGGTCTCGTCATGGGCGCGCAGCACGCGCGCGCACAGCATCGGCGTCAAGGTCAGCGAGACGAACCCGGACACGATGATCGCGATCGAGATCGTCACCGCGAATTCACGGAATACGCGGCCGACGATGCCGCCCATCAGGAGCACCGGGATGAACACGGCGATCAGCGAGAAGGTGATCGAGATGATGGTAAAGCCGATCTCGCGCGCGCCCTTCAGTGCCGCCTCGAACGGTCGCATGCCGCGCTCGATGTGGCGGACGATGTTCTCCAGCATGACGATGGCGTCGTCGACCACAAAGCCGACCGACAGCGTCAGCGCCAGCAGCGTCATGTTGTTGACGGAGTAATCCAACGCGTACATCGCGGCGAAGGTGCCGAGCAGCGAGATCGGGACCGCGAGCGCCGGAATGAAGGTGGCCCACAGCGACCGCAGGAACAGGAAGATCACCAGGATGACCAGCGCGATCGCGATCAGCAGGGTTTCCTCGACGTCGTTGACCGCCTGCCGGATCGAGACCGAGCGATCCATCATCACCTGCATGGTCACCGAGGGCGGGATCGAGGCACGCAGTGCCGGCAGCTTCGCCAGCACGGAATCGACCACCGCAACCGTATTGGCGTCGGGCTGCTTCTGGATCGCGAGCACGATCGCGCGCTCGTCGTTCAGCCAGGTCGCGACCTTGTCGTTCTCGACGCTGTCATAGACCTTTGCGATTTCATCGAGTCTGACCGGCGAGCCGTTACGCCAGGCGACATAGATCTGCCGGTAGTCGGCTGCCTTGTCCATCTGGCCGGAGGCCTGCAGCGCGACGTCCTGCTTCGGCCCGTTCAGCGTTCCGACCGGGGTCGAGGAATTCGCGCGCGACACCGCGGTCCTGATGTCCTCGAGCGACACCCCGCGCGCCGCCGCGGCCACGGGGTCGGCCTGGACCCGGATCGCGAATTTCTGAGCGCCGTAGATCAGGACCTGGGCGACGCCCGGAAGCTGCGACAGCGCCTGGCCGATGGTGATGTCGCCATACTCGTTGACGGCCGAGAGTGGCAGCGTCGCCGAGTTCAGTGAGATGAAGAGAATCGGGAAGTCCGCAGGGTTCACCTTGCGGAAGCTCGGCGGTGTCGTCATCTCGATCGGCAGCCGGCGCTGCGCGATCGTCAGCGCGGTCTGCACGTCGAGCGCCGCGGCATCGATGTTGCGGTTGAGATCGAACTGGATGGTGATGACGCTCGTGCCCTGCGAGGAGTTCGAGGACATCGAGGATATGCCCGCGATCGTCGAGAGCTGCCGCTCGATGATGCCGGCGACCGAGGCCGCCATGGTGTCGGCGCTCGCGCCCGGCAGGGTCGCGGTCACCGCAATGGTCGGGAAATCCACTTTCGGCAGCGCCGAGACCGGCAACAGGCGGAAGCCGAAGATGCCAAAGGCGATGATCGCCGCGGTGATCAGCGTCGTCATCACCGGTCGCCGGATGCAAAGTTCGGGCAGCGACATCGCTCACGCCCCGGCCTTGCGGGCGCGCGGCTCGGCCCGCGTGCCGTCCGACAACAGCAACTGGCCGTCGACGACGACGTCCTCGCCGCCGGAGAGCCCCTCGGCGATCACCGAGAAGCCGCCGAAGGTGCGGTCGACCTTGACCGGCATGACCTTGGCCACGCCGTCCTTCACGGCGAAGACATAGTTGCCGTTCTGGCTGCGCTGGACCGCGACTGTCGGAACCACCACGGCATCCTCGTTACGGATGATCAGCTTGGTCTGCACCAGAATGCCCGGCCACAGGGTCTCATTTCCATTGTCCATGATGCCGCGGACGGTCACCATGCCCGTGGTCGAGTCCACCGTGTTCTCGACCATCGCGACCTTGCCCTCTTCCGAGCGCTTGTGCCCGGGGACGGTCGCGATCACCTTGGAATCGCCTTTCGCCATCGCGTCGCGGAGGTCGACCAGCACGCGCTGCGGAATCGCGAAGGTCACGTAGACCGGCGCCATCTGGTTGATGGTCGCGAGCGGCTGGGTGTCGGCGGGGCGCACGAAATTGCCGACCTTCACATTGGCGGCGCTGATGCGGCCCGCGAACGGCGCGCGGATGACAGTGTAGCTTTTCTGGACCCGCAAATTTTCCAGTGCCGACTGGTCGGCCTTGATGGTTCCGATCAGGATGTCGGACTGGGTCTTGGCGTTGTCGACATTGACCTGGGTGGTCGCGCCCTTGGCGACGAGATCGTTGTAGCGGCGGAGATCGCGCTGCGCGCCCTCGAGCTGGGCCTGGTCCTTGGCCAGCACACCCTCCGCCTGCTCGATCTGGGCGTCGATTTGCCGCGCGTCGAGCGTGAACAAGAGGTCGCCTTCATTGACCTTGGCGCCGTCCTCGAAATGCACGCCAATGATCGTGGTCTCCAGCCGTGACTTCAGCGCCACGCTGGCAATCGGCGTCACTGTTCCGATGGCGTCGACATCGACGGGCACCGAACGCCGCTCCGCCTTGGCGAGCTCGACCGAAACCGCGCGCGGCCGCTGGGGCGCCTGCGCGCTCGCGCCACCACCGGCGAGCCACGAAGAGCGGGTGGCGTAGGCGGCCACGGCAACGATGCCGATGACGCCTGCAACGAGGATCAAATTTCTTTTCTTCATGCTTTTTGCTCGTCCGCCGGCCCGCAACGGCCGTGACGACCCAATCCTGCCCCTGCCAGCCCCTCGACGGCGCATTTTGCGCCATTAATTCTTAAATCGTTATCACAGCCCTGCGGCACATGGTATGCCAACGGCCGAAATTGTGGCTACGACTTAGGTCCCCTTCATGCGCATCGCGACGTGGAACGTCAATTCGATCCGGCAGCGGCTCGAGCTCCTCCTCACTTGGCTTAAGGAGTGCTCCCCCGACATCGTCTGCCTGCAGGAAATCAAATGCACCGACGAAGCGTTTCCGCGGCTGGAGATTGAATCGCTCGGCTACAACGTCGTCACCCACGGACAAAAGACCTTCAACGGCGTCGCCCTGCTCTCCAAGCTGCCGTTCGACGAGACCAAGTCGGGCCTCGCCGGCGATGATGAGGATGCCCACGCCCGCTTCCTCGAAGGCGTCGTCACCCACAAGCACGGCGTGCTCAGGATCGCCTGCCTCTATCTGCCCAATGGCAACCCGGCGAATAGCGACAAATATCCCTACAAGCTCAAATGGATGTCGAGGCTTCTTGAGTATTCGAGGGAGCGACTTAAAGCGGAAGAGCCACTGATCCTTGCCGGCGACTTCAACGTGATCCCGGCGGCGTCGGACGTCTACAACCCGCCGGCCTGGGTGGAAGACGCCCTGTTTCGCCCGACCACCCGCGAAGCGTTCCAGTCCCTGCTCGGCCTCGGCCTGACCGACGCGCTGCGCGCCGTCACTGACGCGCCCGGCCAGTACACGTTCTGGGACTATCAGGCAGGAGCCTGGCAGAAAAACTGGGGCCTGCGGATCGATCACCTCTTGATGTCGCCCCAAGCCAGCGACCGGCTGACCCATGTCGGGGTCGACAGCTACGTCCGTGCCTGGGAAAAACCGTCAGACCACGTGCCGGTGTGGGCCGATCTCGACTTCGAGGCTGCGTAAAAACGGCACTCTCGCCCTCCCCGCTAACGCAAGAGGAAGTGCGGCATCCAATCGCGGAGGATGCAATGCGACCCAATCTCGGCTAGTCGCGGCGGCCCTGCACCCAGTGCTCGAGCATCTGCAGCGCCATCGCACGGTCGTCGTCGGAGGCCTTGGCGAACGCGCGGTTATAGCTTTCCTTGATCCACATCTCGTCGGGAGCGGCGCTGTCGCGGGCGAGCGTCAGCCACATCAGTCCGCGGGCCCGCTGCGGCGGCAGCCTGTCGCCGTTGAACAGCATCTGGCCGAGCAGCGCCTGGGCCTGGTGCTGGCCCTTCTGGGCCGCAAGACCGAGCCAGCGCGCGCCATAGCGGAAATCTTCCCGCGAGGCGTCCGGCGTCTTCAGATAGAGCCGGGCGAGGTCATACTGGGCGTCGGCATTGCCGAAATAGGACGCGGCATAGGAGAACATCTCCCGCGCCCGGTCGGTGTCCGCCTTGATCTTCGAGTTCGGAATGCCGTTGAGGTAATAGCGCCCCAGCGCCACGAAGGCCTGGGCCACGATCGTCGCCTGCGGCGCCGACGGGCTGTCCTCGGCATGCGCATTGGCGATGCGGCTGAAATATTCGAAGGCGCGCAGATCGTCCTGGGCGACACCGTCGCCTTCGGCATACATCCGGCCAAGCTTCCACTGGGCGAAGGGATGGCCGCCCTCTGCGGCAAATTGCAGCGACGAGAAGGAACTCGTGGAATTGGCGGCGTTCGCCGTGGGCGGCGGAACCGCGATCCGCTTCAATCCGCCCCCAGCGCTGGGCTGAGGGGAAACCATCGGCAGCGTGGCGTCCGACGGATTGACCGGGGCGCCGTCAAACGCGAATCCGGGGCCCGCCACCGGAATGGCCCCTAAAATCAACGCAATAATCGTACGCTCAAATGTCCGCATAACACTGTTTCTCGTGCGCGCCACCCGGATGGGTGATCGCGCCATCCACCGCAGGCCCGACCTGCTGGGCATACTTCCACAGCGCACCAGATGTCTGGTTAGTCGCGCGAGGAGCCCATTTGGTCTTGCGTTCGGCGAGCTCGGCGTCGCTCAACTTTACGTTAAGAGTCCCGGCCACCGCGTCGATCTCGATGATGTCGCCGTCCTGAAGCAGCGCGATCGGTCCGCCGATGGCGGCTTCCGGCCCGACATGGCCGATGCAGAAGCCTCTCGTGGCGCCCGAGAACCGGCCGTCGGTGATCAGCGCGATCTTGCCGCCCATGCCCTGCCCGGTCAGCGCCGCCGTCGTTGCCAGCATTTCCCGCATGCCCGGACCGCCCTTCGGCCCCTCATAGCGGATGACGATGACCTCGCCTTCCTTATAGGTCCGCTTCTGGACCGCCTCGAAGGCGTCCTCCTCGCGGTCGAAGCAACGGGCAGGCCCGGTAAACTTCAAGTTCGACATGCCCGCGACCTTCACGATCGCTCCTTCCGGCGCAAGATTACCCTTCAAGCCGACGACACCGCCGGTGACGGTGATCGGCTTGTCCGCCGGACGGACCACGTCCTGATGCGGATTCCATTTCACGCTTTTGAGGTTTTCGGCGATCGTTCGGCCCGTCACGGTCAGGCAATCGCCGTGGAGGTAGCCGTTATCGAGCAGCGTCTTCATCAGCAGCGGGATGCCGCCAGCTTCAAACATGTCTTTGGCAACATAACGGCCGCCCGGCTTCAAATCAGCGACATAGGGAGTCTTTTTGAAGATTTCCGCCACGTCGAACAGATCGAACTTGATGCCGCATTCATTGGCGATCGCCGGCAGATGCAGCCCGGCATTGGTCGAGCCACCGGAGGCCGCGACCACGGCCGCAGCGTTCTCCAGGGATTTACGGGTGATGATGTCGCGCGGCCGGATGTTCTTGGCGATCAGCTCCATGATCTTCTCGCCGGCGGCGGCGCAGAACGCGTCGCGGATCTCGTAAGGCGCCGGCGCCCCGGCAGAATACGGGAGTGCGAGCCCGATCGCTTCCGACACGGTCGCCATGGTGTTGGCGGTGAACTGGGCACCGCAGGCACCGGCCGAGGGACAGGCCACCCGCTCGATCTCATCAAGGTCGGCATCCGACATGGTGCCCACCGAGTGCTTGCCGACGGCTTCGAACATGTCCTGGACGGTGACCTGCTGGCCGCGGAAATTGCCGGGAAGAATCGAGCCGCCATAGATGAAGATCGAGGGCACGTTGAGGCGGACCATCGCCATCATCATTCCGGGCAGCGACTTGTCGCAGCCGGCGAGGCCAACCAGAGCGTCATAGGCGTGGCCGCGGACGGTCAGCTCGACCGAATCGGCGATGCATTCCCGAGATGGCAGCGACGAGCGCATGCCGTCATGGCCCATGGCGATGCCGTCGGTGACCGTGATGGTGCAAAATTCGCGCGGGGTGCCGCCGGCGGAGGCCACGCCCTTCTTCACCGCCTGAGCCTGGCGCATCAGCGAGATATTGCAGGGCGCGGCTTCGTTCCAGCAGGAGGCCACGCCGACGAACGGCTGGTGGATCTGCTCGGTGGTGAGCCCCATGGCATAGAGATACGAGCGGTGCGGGGCGCGCTCGGGGCCCTCCGTCACGTGGCGGCTTGGCAGCCTGTTCTTGAGATTGGTCTTGGCGTCCATCGCGAACCCAGTTTCCCTAGCCATCTCTGCCTTGACCCGGGAAATGGTGATCTTCCCTTCGCTTCGCGAGTGCCGTGGCTTTAGCCTTACGAAGCATCATTTCATGCAGGGGTGTGGCCAAAAAGCGGCGCATGCAACACCCGGCTGATCAAACGGTTAAATCTTAGAGAACTGTTGCCTCATCGCAACAAACGTTGCCCCGCAGCAACCATTTGGACGGGTTCCTGGCGCCTAGCAGGCGTTTTTTGGGCACGCGACTGGCATCACAGGAGAAGCAATTCTGGCCACGTAGTGGGTTTGGCTTCGCCCGACTCATCCGGCGATTCTCGCTCTGTGGTCGCTGCCAAAGCGAGGTCCCATAACGACCAGAGGTTGACGTGATGCTAGCAAGCGGCCACCCGCTCGGCGCATCACCAGCGCCTGTTGTTATGGATCCTGGTCAAGCCAGGGACAGTTCTCCCCTCTCCGCTGTCATCGTCCGCGAAGGCGGACGATCCAGTATTCGACAGCAGGCAGTGCTTGCGTTCGGACGCCGCCGGTTACTGGATGCCCGCCTTCGCGGGCATGACGCTGGAGGAGGAGGCGAGTTCCCCTTCTCGCGAGGCGATGCGCCCGAGGTTACACCTCGCTTCACCTCTCTTTGGCCAAGATTGTCGGCTGAGTTCGCGCCGCTCGCGTCTGTTCGGTGGGAGGCATCACACGACGACGCGATCATTGGCAGATGCGAAGTTCCATCTCGATCAGTCCGCAATTCAACCGCGGTTAGAGTTCCATTCACGTCAGCGTTTTTTGCGCTCTGTGGCTTGAGCGCGACAGTTGCGAATCGACGCTGTGATAACCTTAGGTCACTCAAGCCGCACGGTTTGCGACTTGGTTTGTCTAATGGTTCGCAGGGGGACCATGGAATGAACCAGTGCTTACGTTCGCTGTCTTGTCTCCTCACCGTGGCTGTGCTCGCGCTATTCTCGACGGATGCGACGGCACGCTCGAGCCACAAGCAAGCGCACATCAAGAAGACGAACGACGCGAAGGCGACGAAGGGGCGCAACCAGCGTGATGCCTCAGTCGGAAAACGCGGACGTGGCAAGCACGCCGATGCGCGCCGCAAGTCGAAGAAATCGAAAGACGCATCCGCGAAGGAAGCTCCTGCGCCGACGCCGGCACTGTCAGGCGATCTCGCACTGGTCAAAGACGGGATCGATCTGGCGCGCAAGGCGAAGACGGAAGAGGCGACCGCCACCAGAGACAAGATCACCGACCCGGCGGGCCAGAAGCTGGTCGAATGGTACATCCTGCGCCACACGGAGACGACGGCGAATTTCAGCCGCTATGTGGCGTTCATGGCCGCCAATCCGGATTGGCCGAGCATGGCGCTATTGCGCCGCAAGGCCGAGGGGCGGCTGTGGCAGGAGCGCAGTGACGCGGTCACGGTTCATCGCTTCACCCGCGATCGGCCCACCAGCGCCAAGGGCAAATTCGCGCTGGCGCGGGTGCTCCTGACCGAAGGCGACCGCGATGGAGCTGCGCGTCTGGTGGGCGACGCCTGGCGCTCGGATGAATTGTCGGATCGGCTGGAAGGCGACGCGTATGAGCTGTTCGGCGATCTCCTCACCCGCGAGGATCACCGCGCGCGCATGGACAAGCGGATCGGCGCCAAGGATCTTGCCGGCGCCAAGCGCGCGGCGCAACGGCTTGGCAGCGACGAGCTTGCGATCGTGAAGGCCTGCGGCGCGGTGGCCGCGAAATCGAGCAAGGCGCTCGACCAGCTCAACGATGTCGCGACTGAGGCCCGCAAGGATCTCGGCTACACGCTTTGCCGCCTGCAGTGGCTGCTCGGCGAGAACCGGGTTGATGACGCAGCGGACCTGGTGCTATCAGCCGCGCCCGAGACCATGGCGCTGCAGGACACCGATCAATGGTGGCGCGAGCGGCGCTCGCTGGCGCGCAAGCTGCTCGATCAGGGCAAGTTCCAGACCGCATACCAGGTTGTCGCCGCCGCCGCGCTGCCGGCCAACGAATATTACCGTGCTGATTTCCACTCCACGTGCGGCTGGATCGCCTTGCGCTATCTCGACGATCCCGTGACGGCGGCGACGCATTTCGCGCGCATCGACGAAGGCGCGGCAAATCCGATCGTGCTGGCGCGCGCCAACTACTGGCGCGGCCGCGCCGCCGAAGCGCTCGGAGAAAAGGACGCGATGCGCGCCAGCTTTGAGGCTGCCGCGCGCTACCCGACCGCCTATTACGGACAGCTCGCGCGCGCCAAGCTCGGCCTTGATGCGATCGAGCTGCGGGCGCCCTCGCCTGCTGCTGCCGCCGACGATACGGCTGCCGTAGACGAGCGCGTGCACGCCGCCGATATGCTCTACCAGATCGGCGAACGCGACGTGGTGCTGTATTTCGCCGCCGATCTCGGCGAGCAGAGCACGGATGTCCCCATGCTCAACGCGCTCGGCGAGCTCACCGCCCGCCGCAACGATGCGGCCACCATGCTGCAGCTCGGCAAGCTGGCGCTGGGGCGCGGCCTTGCACTCGATCAATACGCCTTCCCGACCATCGGGATCCCCCAACATACCCAGGTCGCGCCCGAGATCGAGCGCAGCATGATCTATTCGGTGGCGCGCACCGAGAGCGCGTTCGATCAGCGCGACAAGTCGCCGGCCAATGCCGTCGGCCTGATGCAGGTGACGCCGGAAGCCGGCCGCGACACCGCCAAGCGCTTCGGCGTGACCTATGACTGGGACCGGATGGTTTCCGATCCCGTCTACACACCCAGATGGGCGCCGCCGAGCTCAGCGCGCTGCTCGCAGATTACAAGGGCTGTAACATCATGACGTTCGCCGGCTACAACGCCGGCCGCGGCCGGGTCCGCGACTGGGTGAAGGCCTATGGCGACCCGCGCGATCCGAACGTGGATCCGGTCGATTGGGTCGAGCGCATTCCGATCTCCGAGACGCGCAACTATGTGCAGCGCGTGATGGAGAACTTGCTGGTCTACCGCGAGCGCTTTAACAGCAGCACGGCGGTGGCAACAAAGACCGATCAACGCGTGGTTACGCAGGAGACGAACGCCGCGGCACCGGCGACCGCGGCTGCAGGCGCTGCGCAGTGATTTCCGTTGCGGCTCGCGCTCTGCCAGACCTTCATGGTGAGGAGCGCGCAGCGCGTCTCGAACCATGAGGCCCCTATCTGGCCCGCGGCGGCCCATCCTTCGAGACGCCTGCTTCGCAGGTTCCTCAGGATGAGGATCTCACGTGCGGCAGCGCGCGAGCTTCGTAGCCCGGGTGGAGCGTCAGCGTAACCCGGGGCCGCTCGTACACGTTGATGGAGGTGTCCCGGGTTGCGCCTCGCTTCACCCGGGCTACTCGCTACGATTTCAATCCACCTTCACGTCGGCGGCTTTGATCATCGGCCACCATTTTGCGATCTCGGCCTTCTGCCAGGCGCCGAGGGCTTCGGGCGCGAGCTGGTTCTTCGGCGGCATGCGCAGGCCGAGGTTTTCGAGCTGCTTCACGACCGCGGAATCGTTCAGCGCCTCCACCGCCGCGGCATTCAGCTTGGCGACGATCTCCTTCGGCGTACCCTTGGGTACCCAGAGGCCGGACCACAGCGTCATGTGGAAGCCCGGCAGGCCGGCTTCATCGGTGGTTGGGACCTCGGCCGCGGAGTCGACGCGCTTGTCGTCGGTCACGGCATAGGCGCGGATGGTGCCGCCGCGGACCTGGTTGATCGAGTTGGAGGTCTGATCGATCATGATGTCGATCTGTCCCGCGACAAGGTCGTTCAACGCCGGCGCTGTCCCGCGATAGGGCACATATTGCAATTTGATGCCGGCGACGTTCTCGAAATAGAGCCCGGCGATGTGGCTGCCGGAGCCGGCGCCCGCAGTGCCCGCGGTCGGCGGCGACGGGCGCGACTTCAGCCAGGCCAACAATTCGCTCAGCGATTTGGCGGGGATCGCATTCTTGCTGACGATGATCATCGGGTTGCTCGGCAGCAGCACCACGGGATCGAGATCGGCGACGAGGTCATAGCCGAGCTTGTAGACGGCGCCGTTGGCGACATGCGTGCCGAGATGGCCGAAAGAGATGGTGTAGCCGTCCGCCGGCGAGCGCACCGCGCGGCCGACGCCGATCGAGCCGCCCGCCCCCGTCACGTTCTCGATCAGGAGGGTCTCACCGAGCGAGGCCTTCATCCGCTCGGCGAGGATACGCGCCATCGCATCCGACGGCCCGCCAGCCGAGAACGGCACGATGACGGTGATCGGATGCGAAGGATAGTTTTGGGCGACGGCGGTGCCGCCGAACAAGAGAACTGCCAGCATCGCCAGAACTATTCTTCGCATCGCTCCCTCCCCTGTAAAGAAAGCCGTGCTCGGCTTGTTCTTATTTGGACATGGTCAACTCAACAGAACGGCCCCCGCTTTTTTCTAATTCCTTAGAATTGCGCGAAGTCGATCGGCTTGAAACGATCGAGCGTGCGCGTGACCGGCGGCAGCGGATATTTAAGGCCTGTCGCGCAATTGAACAGCATCACGCGATCGTTTTTCGTGACGCGTCCGTCGGCGAGGCTTTGCTTGTAGGCGGCGTAAGTGGCCGCGCCCTCGGGGCAAAGCAACAGCCCCTCCTCGCGCGCGACTTCGCTCAGCGCAGCAGAAATCTTCTCGTCATCGACCGCAATTGCGAAACCTTTGCTCTCGCGGACCGCGCGCAGGATCAGAAAATCTCCGATCGCCTGTGGCACGCGGATGCCGGAGGCGATGGTGTGCGCGTCTTCCCAGCGTGTCGCATGCTCGGTGCCTGCTTCAAAAGCACGCACCATCGGCGCGCAGCCGGAAGCCTGCACCGCGACCATGCGCGGGCGCTTGCTGCCGATGAAGCCGATCGCCTCCAGTTCGGCAAAGGCCTTCCACATGCCGATCAGGCCGGTGCCGCCGCCGGTCGGATAGAAGATCACGTCGGGCACGTCCCAGCCGAGTTGTTCGGCGAGTTCGAGCCCCATCGTCTTCTTGCCCTCGATCCGGTACGGCTCCTTCAGGGTCGACGTGTCGAACCAACCGACCTTGGCCTTGCCCTCGCCGACGATCTTGCCGCAATCGTCGATCAGGCCGTTGACGCGATAGACGGTCGCGCCCTGCAGCTCGATCTCGCTGACATTCACCTCCGGCGTGTCGGCCGGGCAGAAGATCGTGGTCTTGATGCCGCAAGCGGTAGCGTAAGCGGCGAGCGCAGCACCGGCATTGCCGTTGGTCGGCATCGCCATGTGCTTGATGCCGAGCGCCTTGCCCATCGACACCGCCATGACAAGCCCGCGCGCCTTGAACGAGCCGGTCGGCAGCCGCCCCTCGTCCTTCACGATGATCTCGCCGCCGCCGAGCTTGGCGCCGAGCTTCGACAGCCGGATCAGCGGCGTCGTCACCTCGCCGAGGCTGACGATGTCCTTGCACTGGCGCACCGGCAACAATTCGCGATAGCGCCACATCTCGGCGGGACGCTCCTTCAGCGCATCCTTGCTCAGCGCCTTCTTCACGCCCGCAAGGTCGTAGCGCACCAGAAGCGGCTTGCCGGCCTTGGAGAGGTTGTGCACCTGGTCGGCGGGATAGTGATCCCCCTCCATCGCGCATTCGAGATGGGTGACGAAGGTCGGGCGTACGATGGTGAGGTTGTCGTTGTCTTTCACGATTCGCCGTCCCTTCCGTTACATGTTGAGGACGCGCCCATAGGCGTCCAGCACCGCTTCCTTCATCATCTCCGACAGCGTCGGATGCGGGAAGATGGTGTGCATCAGCTCTTCCTCTGTCGTCTCGAGGTTCATCGCGATCACATAGCCCTGGATCAGCTCGGTGACCTCCGCGCCGACCATGTGGGCGCCGAGAAGCTGGCCGGTCTTCTTGTCGAAGATCACCTTGACCATGCCCTGGTCCTCGCCGAGCGCGATCGCCTTGCCGTTGCCGACGAAGGGGAAGCGGCCGACACGAATGTCGCGTCCGGCTTCCTTGGCCTTGGCCTCGGTCATGCCGACGGACGCCACCTGCGGATAGCAATAGGTGCAGCCGGGGATCATGTTCCTGTCCATCGGGTGCGGATGCAGGCCCTTGATCGCCTCGACGCAGATGATGCCCTCATGCTCGGCCTTGTGCGCGAGCATCGGAGGACCGGCGACGTCGCCGATCGCATAGATGCCGGGGACGTTGGTCCGGCAATAACCGTCGATGGCGATGATGCCGCGCTCGGCCTTCACGCCGAGCTTCTCCAGCCCGATGCCTTCGACATTGCCGACCACGCCGACGGCCGAGATCACGCGGTCGAACTCGATGGTCTGCGGCTTGCCCTTGCCGTCGTCGATGGTCGCGACCACGCTGTCGCTCTTCTTGTCGAGCTTTGTCACCTTGGTGTTGGTGAAGATCTTGATGCCCTGCTTCTCGAACGCCTTGTGCGCGAATTTCGCGATTTCGGTGTCCTCTACGGGCAAGATCTGCGGCAGCACTTCGACGACCGTCACCTCCGCGCCGAGGGTGCGATAGAACGAGGCAAACTCGATGCCGATCGCGCCGGAGCCGATCACCAAGAGCGATTTCGGCATCTTGTCCGGCACCATCGCCTCGAAATAGGTCCAGACCAGCTTCTTGTCGGGCTCGAGTCCCGGCAGCACGCGCGGCCGCGCGCCGGTCGCGATGATGATGTGTTTTGCCTGGTAGGTCCCCTCACCGAGCGCGCCCTTCGGCGCCTCGACGGAAGACTTCTTGACCGTCAGCTTGCCGGGCGCATCGATCGTCGCTTCACCCCAGATCGTCGTGATCTTGTTCTTGCGGAACAGGAAGCCGACGCCATCGTTCAGCCGCTTCACCACGTTGCGCGAACGCTGCACCACCGCCTTCGGATCGAACGAGATGTTCTCCGCCGACAGCCCGTAGTCCTTGGCGTGCTGCATCAGATGATAGACTTCCGCCGAGCGCAGCAGCGCCTTGGTCGGGATGCAGCCCCAATTGTTGCAGATGCCGCCGAGATAGGCCTTTTCCACCACCGCAGTCTTGAAGCCGAGCTGCGCCGCGCGGATCGCGGTGACATAGCCGCCGGGGCCGGCGCCGATGATGATAACGTCGAAGGAAGTGTCAGCCATCACAAATCCGATCTAGCCAGAGCAACCAGGAATCCGGTCCATCCAAGCGCAAGCAGCCCGGCGCCGCCCAGCATGATCCGGAACTGGGTCGTCGATGCCAGATCACGCGCGCGGACGATCAGCGCAGCAATCGCCAGCGCTATTGCAAGAACATAGGGACCATAGAGCAATGCGTTAGACGTCACGCATCACACCATCATCATGACGGGGTTTTCGATGAGCTGCTTGAAGGCGCCGATCAGCTCGGCGCCGAGCGCGCCGTCGATCGCGCGATGGTCGCAGGACAGCGTCACGCTCATGATGCTGGCGATCTCGATCTTGCCATTGCGCACCACCGGCCGTTCCTCGCTGGTGCCGACGGCGAGGATCGTCGCATGCGGCGGGTTGATCACGGCGGTGAAGTGGTTGATGCCGTACATGCCGAGGTTGGAAATGGCGGTGGTGCCGCCCTGATACTCTTCCGGCTTCAGCTTGCGCGCACGGGCGCGGGCGGCAAAATCCTTCATCTCGCTCGATATGACCGACAGCGTCTTGGTTTCCGCTTTCCGGATGATCGGCGTGATCAGGCCGCCCGGCATCGCCACCGCCACGCCGATGTCGGAATGCTTGTGCTTGACCATGCCGCCTTCGGTCCAGCTCACATTGCAGTTCGGGATCTTCTGCAGCGCGACCGCCATCGCCTTGATGACGAAGTCATTCACCGAGAGCTTGTAGAGCGGCTTCTTATCGGCATCCTTCGGGGCGGCGGCGTTGATCTCCTCGCGGGCGGCGAGCAGCTTGCCGATGTCGCAGTCGATCGTCAGATAGAAATGCGGGATCTGCTGGATCGACGCGGTCAGGCGCTGCGCGATGGTGCGGCGCATGCCGTCATGCGGCACGATCTCATAAGAACCCGGCTCGAACAGCGCGAGGATCTGCTGATCCGACATTGACGGCGCGATCGACGGCGTCGTGCTGGGCGCGGCCGGCGGCGCCTTCAGGCCCTTGCCGGATTTCGCCTCCTCGACGTCGCGCGCGATGATGCGGCCGTGCGGCCCGGTGCCGTTGATGCGCCCGAGCTCAATGCCGGCTCCCTTGGCAAGACGGCGCGCCAGCGGCGACGAGAAGATGCGGGCGTGGCCGTTGCCCTGGGGCGCCGGTGCTGCGGTT
>NZ_PSRR01000060.1 GCF_004296405.1 Bradyrhizobium sp. Leo170 | reverse complement strand
GCATCTTCGCCGCCGACGGATCGCTCGAGCGGGAAGTGCCGCTGCTCGGAAAAGAACCGACCAACCTCACCTTCGGCGGCCCCGATGGCAGGACCGTCTTCGTGACCCAGAAGGACGGCCGTTTCATCGAGGCGTTCCGCACAGATCGTCCCGGCCGCGAGCCTTGCTTGCAAGTGCCGGCAATGTGCTGAGACCGAAACCGCGCCGGGCCACGTCTAGAGCGTGATGATTTTTCTTCGAATTATCATCCCGCTCTATCTTTTTGTTTGAGCATGATCTCCGCGCAAACGCTTCGCGTTTGTCGCGAGGGAAAACCGGTATCCACTTTTCCGGATCATGCTCTAATCAGTCATCGCCTCCCATGCGGCGGCTGAGCTCGGCTGCCTCGTAATTCTCCCCGATCGACATCGCGCAGATGCGCGAGAGATGAACGTAAGGCAGCCCGGTCTCCTTGGCCCAGGCGTTGAACTGCGCCTGCACCTTGGCGAGATCGCCTTTCGACTTCACCTCCTCCGCGATATCGAGGCCGGCGTCGCGCAGGCAGGTGACGACGTCCCTTGACGTGACAAAGCCGTCCCAGCCGAGGAAACGCAAGAGCATCTGGCCGGTATTGCCGCCGAGCCGGCTGCCGCGCTTGACCAAAAGATTCAACAGCCCGATTTCGTCGGAAGAGGACCATCCGGCCAGGAATTTGCCGAAGCTGCCGTGCTCGCCCGCGATCTCCTGCACGAAGCGGGCGTTGTCGCGCACCGACATGATCTTGGCGCCGTTGCGCACGATGCGCGTGTCGCTCGTGAGCCGCTCCCAGAATTCGTCCGGCTCGAATGCGAGCTTCTCGGGCTGGAAGCCGAGGAAGGCCTCTTCGAAGCCCGGCCATTTCGCGTCGATCACGCTCCAGGCAAAGCCGGCGCAGAACACCCGCTTCGTCATCTCGGCGAGAACGCGATCATCCTTCAGCTTGGCCAGGGATTTCGCGTTCGGCGCCGGCGGCAATAGCTTCTCCAGCGCTTTCGCGCCACCCTTGCGCTTCTCGGCCCGCGCCCGAATAGCCCTAAACGACGTCACGCGGCGAGACCTCTTTGCATTGGCAGGGACGGCCGATCATAGCGTGACGCAAGCCGCGATGCCAACGCGAAGCATCTAGCGGATCTCAGCCGTCCTTGACGCGCTTCAGGCGCTCGACTGCTTCCTTCACCAAGGTCTGCATCAGCGCCTTGGCAGGGAGTTCGCGGGCCAGCGCGGCGCCCTGCCCTGCCCAGATCGGGGTGAAGTCACGGCTTCCCTTTCGCTCCGCCGCGGCGCGCAGCGGCGCCAGCTCGCCCATCGGCAGCGGAAAATCCGGTACAGCGTCGGACAAGGGACCGACTTCGGCGATGAGGCGGTTGACCAGGGCACGCGCCGGTCGACCGGAAAGCACGTTCGTCACCACAGTGCCAAGCTCGCGCGCCTGGCGAAGCGCATCGCGGTGCAGCGGTGGCGTCGCCGCTTCCGGACAAAGCAGGAAGGCGGTCCCGATCTCCGCTCCCGAGGCACCAAGGGACAGGGCGGCGGCAATGCCGCGTCCGTCGGCGATGCCGCCCGCGGCGATCACGGGCACGCTGACCGCGTCAGTGATCTGCGGCACCAGTTCGAAGGTGCCGAGCTGCGAGGCGACCGCGCGGTTCTGGTCGCGACCGAGGAACGTGCCCCGGTGACCGCCGGCTTCATAGCCCTGGGCAATCACCGCATCGGCGCCATGGTCTTCCAGCCAGCGCGCTTCCGCGACCGTCGTCGCCGACGAGATCACCTTGCAGCCGGCCGACTTGATCCGGGCCACCAGCGGCGATGCCGGCAAGCCGAAATGGAAGCTCACCACGTCGGGCCTCGCGTCCTCGACGAGTTCGCACATCGCACCGCCAAACGGCGCAAGGTCGGTGCGCGGCCGCGGTGTCGTTTCGTCAATTCCAAGTTCGCGATAATAGGGTGACAGCCGGTCGTGCCACGCCCACTCGCGCGCCGCATCGGCCCTCGCCGGCTCGTGGCAGAAGAAATTGAGGCTGACCGGCTTGCTGGTCAGCCGCCGCGCTTGCGCGATCGCGTTGGTGACGCGCTGCAGGTCCATGGTGGCGCAGCCGATCGAGCCGAGGCCGCCGGCATTGGAGACGATCGCCGCGAGTTCAACCGTGGCGAAACCAGCCATCGGCGCCAGCACGATCGGGTGTTCGATCCCAAACAATTCAAGCAGACGTCGGTCGGACCACATCGCGCATCTCCTACCAGCGGCCGGCGGAGGCGCCGCCATCGACATGCAGGATCTCGCCGGTAACGAAAGATGCCTTCTCAAGATACATCACGGCATCGACGACCTCCCGCATCTCGCCCATTCGGCCGATCGGCTGCAGCCCGGCGAGAAAGCCGTGGGCCTCGGGCGAATGCATTGGCGTGCTGATCACACCCGGCGAAACCGCGTTCACCCGGACATTTCGGGGAGCATATTCGATCGCGAGCGAGCGCGTGATCGCGTTAAGCCCGCCCTTGGTCATCGCCGCAAGACCCGCCGCCAGCGACGCCATCGGCTGTTCGGCTATCGTTGCCGTGATATTGACGATGTGGCCCGAACCCGCCTGCAGCATTCGGGCCGCGGCCTTCTGGGTCAGATGAAAGAATCCGGCGAGATTAACCGCGACCGCCTTTGCGAAATCGGCGGCGGAATATTCGGTGAAGGGCTTGGCAATGAACACGCCGGCATTGTTGACAAGCGTATCTATTCGCCCGAAGCGCTCGATCGCCAGGCTGAAGATGCGTTCGGCGGTCTCGGGGTGGGCAATGTCGCCCTCGATCATGAGGACCGACGGATCGTCGCTCTTGCCGATCGAACGGGCGGTGGCCACGACGCGGTAGCCGTTTTCGCGATAGGCTTTCAGCAATTCCGCGCCGATGCCGCGTGACGCGCCGGTGATAATGACGACCTTTCGCTCTGATGTCATATTCGCTCCTCGCAATTGCTTGGGGTGTATGGGAGCGATAGATGCACCATTCGACCGGACACGGCTTTGCCTCGCTTGCTCTGCTGTTGTCATTTCTTGCCGCTGTCGGGGGATCAGCGGACGCGGATCGGTTACATCCGTAACAAATCAGGCCACGACGCTGCGGCGGTACTGAGCCGGCGTCAGGCCGGTCGCCTGCCGGAACGCGCGGGTGAAATTGGCCTGGCACGAAAATCGGAGCCTGAGCGCGATATCAGCCAGCGGCTGCTCCCTCTGTCCCAGCAGTTCCTTGGCACGTTCGAGCCGCCTTGCGCTCACATAGCGGTGCGGCGATCGACCGACGGCGACCTTGAAGGCGCGGGAGAAATGAAACTGGCTCAAGCACGCGATCGATGCCAGGCGGCCGACCGTCAATTCGCCCTCCAGATTCGTTTCGATGTAATCCAGCACACGTGCCAACCGGCGCCGATCAAGCCCTTCGCGAGCGGGAGGTGCGAAGAAGTCGAGCGATAGCTTGCCGAAGTGGTTTTGCACCAATCTTGCGGCCAGGCTCGAGGCCAGCGTCTCCGCGAGCAGCCTGCCGGCAGACGTCTCGCGCTCCAGCTCGGACGTGAGTGCAAATGCGATTTCGGCGACGAGCGGATCGCGAAAACTGCTTTCATGGCGCAGCGACGTCATGACGGATGGAGCGGCCCCTTCACCAAAGCTCTCCGGTGAAAACCGGTTCGGCGGAAGATAAACGTGCAGGACCGCCGGAACGGGGTCGGACAGATCGATCAGGCCATGCCCGACCACCGGCGGAGAAAGCCAGATCGTTCCGCGCTCGGAGACGCTGCGATCGGTGATGCCATACCTCTCGCGCGTGACCACGGACCCATTGCCGCGGACGTCGACGCAAATTTCGATGTCGGGCTGCGGGCTCTTCCAGGCGATCGTGCCACTATCGTGACTGCGAAGCTCCGCCGTTATGTCCGACCAGCCGCGATCGGCGGAAGACGCCAGAAGCCCGCAGGTGCCGTAGCTTTCGAGCCCGCGTGCCCCTGGCGAGGCCGGCTGCTCCGGCTGAGATGCGAGCTTGTGCTTTTCATGGGTGGAATTCATTCGACATAACCCGATATCCGGCAATCGACGACAATCCCCCAGTCACCTCAATGTGGCCGGCTCGCAGCCGAATCGCAACGATTCCTGGCCGCCCATCACGCGGAAGCGATCAAGACCCGCCGATCTTCCGGCGCATATCGTAGGCTTCGATGCGTCCGCGGCACTTCATGGTTGCAAAAACCGCGTGGCACGGCATGTTTGGCGGCGATGCCCGCCAAGACCAGCGACCCCACCGACCAGCCCGCCGAGACGCCGCATTACCACGGCCATCGGGAGCGCCTGCGCGAGCGCTTCCATAGCGCCGGCCCCGACGCGCTGAGCGACTATGAACTGTTGGAGATGGCGCTGTTTGCCTCGATCCCACGGCGCGACACCAAGCCGCTCGCCAAGGAACTGCTGAGGCGCTTCGGCTCGTTTGCCGAGGTGATCCATGCCCCCGTGGCCCGCCTGCGCGAGGTCGACGGCATCGGCGAATCCTCGGTCAACCAACTCAAGCTGATCGCCGCCGCCGCCAGCCGCGTCGCCAAGGGCGAGGTGAAGCGGCGCAACGCGCTGTCGTCATGGAACGACGTGCTCGACTATTGCCGCTCCAGCATGGCCTTCGCCGACAAGGAGCAGTTTCGCCTGCTCTTCCTCGACAAGCGCAATCAGCTCATTGCCGATGAGGTGCAGCAGATCGGCACCGTCGACCACACGCCGGTCTATCCGCGCGAAGTGATCAAGCGCGCGCTCGAACTATCCGCCACCGCGCTGATCCTCGTGCATAACAATCCCACTCACCGCCCAACTGCACGCGCAATCATGGTTCATCATTCTTGTGCAGTGATCGAGCGTGATTCCTAGTCCGCCGGATTCTTCCCACAACAAATAGCCAAACGGGTTTGAATGCACCCTTCGGGAAAAATGGCGAGCCAGTTCACGCCCGAACTCGCGATGGATTGAAAGTATTATTCAGCGTTTGACGGCTGTAGAGTCACCGTCGCCCTCCGAAGGCAAAGGTCACACGTTCGAATCGTGTCGGGTCGCCAGTTTTTCTCTATTTTACAGCGCGATATGCGCGCCCGAACCGAAATTGCAGTTCTGTCCAATTCGAGCGAGTAAGTAATCAGGAGAATTCGTCGCCGAGTTTAGCCAGTTGTTCGGGAGTTTGAAGCAAAGGCCTCTGGCCAATCTCAACGCCTGCGGATTGCTGCCCAGCGTTCACCCGCTTCCTCGACGACGGTCGTGGCTGCTTGTCAAACAACGCAACCGAACGTGCCTTGCGTGGCATCGCTATCGGAGACTTTTGCCGGCTCTGACGCTGGCGGTGATCGCACAGCCGCCATCTATACATTGATCGAGACCTGCAAAATGAATGATGTTGATCCGCAACCTTGGCTAGCCGACGTGCTGTCGCGGCTTCCTGATCATCGCGCCAGCCAAGTCGCCGATCTGCTTCCGTGGACTTGGAAAGCCGCTCAACAATCCAAGACTGCAGCCACAGGCTAACGGTGCTCAAGCACCGCGGCCGGGGTCTTCGCCGGACGCGTACGAAATGGACGACCACACTGCGATAGGATTGGCTGAGCGGGCACAGATGGAAGCGGCCGTTGCACAAAACCATTTCTACTGCGCGATCTTGTAGAGGGTAAGAACGATAAGTTAGGCAACGAACGCGAAGTGATTCTGTGGATTGGCCAAAACCACGCGGTCTACCGGCAAGGTCTTCTCGCCGCGGCAACGACTGGACCCGCCGCTTCAAAAAAATCGCCAACGACGCCTATCCGCCCAACGCGGGATCCGCGATCGACATGAAGAAACGCGATTGGACCTTTGTAACGCTGTGCCTCGCTAGAGCGATTTTAGCGGCCGTCGGGAGTATCAAGGTCGCAATGAGCTATAGGGCCCATCGTGCCGCATCGGACTTCAGCAGTTCGCATCGGCCCCGCTCCCCCCTGGACATGGCGCGGCCTACCCGCTCTCGGGGGCGTTTCGGGTCGGTTCCCTTCCACGCCTTGGCTTATTTTGTGGCATGTCCCGGATTTAGGGCCCACAATCACCATGTCACCGCCCGGTACCGTGGCAAACATCGGTGATGAGAACGCCGGTCGCGCTCCCGCCAATCCCGAAGGGATGGAGCAGCGCATGCATAGGCAGCGTCGTATTCAACAATCTGAAACGCATCAAACTAGACTGGCACAAGCGGCTGTTCGCTTGCGCCAACAAGCGACGGGTACTCTGCCGCGCATCAAACGCGAGCGCCTTATCCGAAGAGCCCAACAAGTCGATACGGCCTCCCAGGTGAACGAGTGGCTTTCCTCGCCCCGGGGCTGAGCACACTAGGTTCAAGTGGGCCGCCGCGATGCCTCCTAGAACGAAAGGCCCGGCCACGAGGGCCGGGCTGATCGGAAATATATTCGAAGATGGACAATCCAGAGAACTAACGCGTATCGACCCAGCAGTCGATGCACAAAGCGACGGTAAACGTCCGTAACACCACGGTGTCCTGAACAGGGCGTGACCAGCGAGTGCTCCCGCCGCCGCCACGACATCGCCGGTGCCGAGAATGTTGATGATGGTTACAGCCAGCGAGCGCTTCGGTCCTAATTCTTGACTAAGCGAGGCAGATGGAAAGGAACTGCCATGCATCGCAACCTCGATGTTTTCAAGGACGCCTCGTCTTGAGTGGCGCGCTTCTAGTGTGGCTACATTGATAGTCTTCGAATTGGAGCAGCGCAAGGCTGGCTCGGCTGCTGGCGATCTTCCTCGGCTGCTGGCGATCTTCCGGTCCGTCCAGTCCTTCCGCGCCGCGTGAACACCATCGCCGCGGATTGGCGATGTGGTTCTGAACGCGGTAACCGTCGAACTTGTTTTCGTGAATCCATTGTTTGCCGGACGGCACGCGGTCGATCAAGGGGCGCCAGAGAAACGACCTCAGAGCGGGGTGGCATCTGAGGCCGCTTGAAACCTTCCGCCGGGCATTGAGCAAAATGTCGACCGGTCAGTAGGCTAGGCTCTCGGAGATAAGATCACCGATTGCTGAGGACCAAGAACTGCAAAGATCGTTCGTTCCGTCGTAATCTGAAATATTTGAGTGTCCTAACTAAACTTGGCCTCACCTCCCCAACTGGGGTGCACTCGCGCCGCGCAGCCGTTCGACAAACCAGAACGCCAAGGTCATGAAAAGGAGAGGAGGAAAATTCCTCCACACGCAAGGAACGTCGACGCAAAATCTGTAACCATGATATCCTCTCAGGCGGTTGATCGCGTGTATCTCGATTCGAATCTAGCGCCGTTGCCCCGATGTCTTTCAGCGATCGGATCGTCGAGACCAGCGTTGCTCCGCCGGTTCGAACCTTTCGCCAATCAGGACCGAGGCTCCGCCATAGATACTCGCTCAAAAATTGGCGGCGACCAGATCGTAAGAACCTCTGCTTCCGCGAACGTAGACCTTGGCAGCGGCGGCGCATATCCGATCACGGTTGGAATCGAACGCATTCAGAAGACCCGACTCGTCAGGATGGGCATCTGGTTGGATGCGCCTCAACGCGCCTTCGTCTATGAAAAACGATGCCTCTATCGCGCTATCGTGTCCCCAAAATCGCACGGCATGCCGCGTTCGATCATATGAACGACTGTGATTTGGAAACTCAATCATGTGGCTGTGACCGATCAGCTTGTCGGTGGACGAGGCGCCCTGCCCGTTTGCAGACCCGCACCGAGACATATTCGACGGCCATCGATATCGCTGACAAGATCGGGCGTGGCGAAAGCACGCGCAGCGGGAGTGTGACTGAAGCGATCCGGTTGCGGTCAAGTATAAATGGCTACGCCGGAATCGGATTACAACCCTGCTCGATCCAGCCCGACAAATAAGTTTCAACCAACCTCGTTATTCGGCGACGTGTCACTATATCTTCCATATCACCGCGCGCTTCCCCGGCTGTCATCGGTGACTGAGAGCATTCCGCCCCCGCCGCGACCAAAAGGCGACCGATATGTTCAATCTCCACAAGTTCAGTGTTCGCGAGTGGCTGGTGCCCCCGGTATTGCTGCCGAGCTTTTTTGTGGTGCTGATCGCCGCCGCGATGCTCATTCAATGGTAGTCCACTTCGGCGGGCCGACACAATCGGCTCAGGCAGGCGTTCGCCTCGACGAAAGAACGCGGCGACGCCAGAGCGGTGGCCGCCCTGGATGAAGCCCGCCGGGAGATCAGCGGAGGCGATGAACGAGGCAACTTGCGAAATGCCGCTGAAATGCACGAGCATTTCTTCAGCAAGAGCGGCGCGCGCCGGCACAATGGCGGCCGTTTAGCGCGACTTCCTTCCCGATCCACCGTTCGCGCATCGTGATTGGCTCGCGTATTCAGGAAAAGAGCGCTCTGGCATGGATCATATGGGCGCCGAGATGCTTGTCCCTGATCGACCGCCTGTCCGAGTCGATAGCCGTTCTCGTGGACGCCCATCCGATGGTGCTCGATCTTTCATGCGTTCCAGCCGTCGTACTCATCGTCGAGGACGAGATGATGCTCCGCATGCGCGCAGTCGACATGGTGGAAGACGCCGGCTACACGCCGGTTGAAGCCCTGGATGCCGACGAAGCCATCGCGATCATGGAATCCAGGTCCGACATCGCGCTGATGTGCACCGACATCCAGATGCCCGGCAGCATGGACGGCCTGGGACTTGCACGTGCCGTGCATGAACGTTGGCCGTCGATCAAGATCATTGTGGTGTCGGGAAAATTGAACCCGTCGAACAGCGATCTGCCTGCCTGCAGCAAGTTTTTCGGCAAGCCACTCGACGCCAGGCAAATGATAGCCCAGATGCAGAGCATGATCGGCCAGACCTGACGACGGCAGCCTTCACGTCGAATGCCGGCAACATCGTCTGATGGCGTCGTCAGAGCCCGCCGAAGATCGGTGCGGCAACCAACTCAGAGTGATACAATTGGGGATGACTGAAGACGATCTCCATACAGACCAGCGCGCCGGGAGCGGCGCAGAACCGCACCAGGACTTTCTGGCGGCGGAGAATGTCAGCCTGCGGCTTCTGCTTGCGCAGGCCGAGATCAACACCCGCAGTCTGCTTGCCAACGCCGGCATTAAGGCGCGGGAGCGCGAGGCGTCCGACAAGCTGCAGAGGCTGATCCTTGAAGAGCTGCACCACCGCATCAAGAACACGCTCGCGACCGTGGGGGCCATCGTCTCCCAGAGCCTGCGCACTTTGCAGGGTGCTGAACACGCGCAGCACGCGATCGGAGGCCGTCTGCTGGCGCTCGGACGAGCGCACGATCTCCTTCTACAGGCAAGATGGACCAGCGCAGATCTTGACACCGTCGTCCGCGGAGCCACCGAAGCCTTTGACAGTCCGGATGTGCCGAAATTCTCGATTCGGGACCAGATATCCGGATGACGCCGGGTGCCGTCATCGCCGTCGCGATGACGCTTAACGAGCTTTGCACGAACACCACGAAGTTTGGCGCCCTGTCGGTCCCGGAGGGACACGTCGACATCGCCTGGGCGCTGGAGCCACAGACACAGCGCTTGCACCTTGCATGGTCCGAGAAAGACGGTCCGGCAGTGCACCCTCCAGAAAAGCGCAGCTTCGGCACGAGGCTGATAGAGACGCTGGGCAAGCAGCTCAAGGGCGACGTGCGGTTGACCTACGAGCCGACCGGCTTCGTGTACGCATTCGATGTGCCGATCGCTTCTCTGACTTCGCCGGCGGCGTAAGTCCGTATTCAGATCGATTGACGGAGCCAGGGGATATTGCTGGTCCGGTAAACAACGGCCCCAGCAGGGGGAAGAACTGGGGCCGTCATTCATCGGATACCGAGGGGGACGGCATCCGGTCACCTCTTACCAGGTTTGTCCCGTGAAATTGGTTCCAGGCTCCATTCGAGAGCAACGGGGCGAGCGTTAACCTTGGCACACTCAGTGCAGACAGATAGTCCGGACTGACACAACGCCGCCAGGCATTATTCGGCGACGTTGTGCGTCCTAATTCCGGACTCTTGAGCCACCACAGCCATCGATAGCTGTGCCTCGAGCACGCGTGGCCGTCCAAGTCACCAGCTTTTTCGGCGCGCGCGATCGACCTCAGCCCAATGCGGATGGAAGCTCGCCCTTGCGAAAGATGACGGTTGGCCCGTCGTCGTAGTCACCCATCTCGGGATCGCCGGTGGATGAGAAGGCAATGACGCCGAGCTTGCTTAACGCTAGTCTCTCTGCCGTCTGCAGTGCACCCCTTGCCGTCTTGCAGGCGATCGGAGCATCGGCTTTCAGGAATCCTCCCGGCCGGCGTTGAACGCCTGGACGAAGAAGCTTGTTTCGCGAGCCATGCGCGTCTCCTCGGACCTCTCTTTGGGGCGCTTTGTGAGCGCGCAGGTCACACCGTGCGATCTCGGATTCAGGACATCGACTGCAGCAGTGCAGAAATCCTGATGGTCGCGAAATTGGAGAAGGTGTCCGATACGGCGTACGGCAGAATGAGTTGATCGTTGTGGGTCATCGCCCCGCAGGTATAGACCACGTTGGGAACGTATCCTTCGCGTTCGCCTGGTTCGGGCCGCAACAATGGCTCGCTCGAACGCGCCATCACCCTGGACGGGGCGCGCTTGTCGAGCAGCACGGCGCCAATCGAATATTTCCGGACCGGGCCGACACCGTGCGTCAACAGCAGCCAGCCTTCCTGCAGTTCGATCGGTGATCCGCAGTTGCCGATCTGCACAAACTCCCAGGGAAACTGCGGCTTCAGGATCGCCTGACCGCCTTCCCACCTGTACAGGTCGTCCGAATAGACCAGATAGAGGTTCTCGTTATCCTGTCGCGCGATCATAGCGTACTTGTCGTCGATCCTGCGCGGGAACAGCGCCATGCCCTTGTTGCGAGCGGCGGCACCATGCAGGGGTGACATGCGAAATGATAGGAAGTCACTTGTCTCGATCAATTCCGATCGAATCGCCGTGCCCTTGTAGGCGGTATAGGTTGCATAATAGGTCGTCCGTCCGCCATCGCTGAATTCGACGAAGCGGGCGTCTTCGATGCCGTTGGACTGGGATTCCGTAACCGGAAAGATAACGCGTTCGCTGATATCCTGCTCCGGCCTGAAGATTACCTCAACTTCGTCGCCGATCGGTCCGGGTGCCCGATATCCGATCCTGGGACTCGAGGCGAGCCGGGCCGTCGGATCGACCGTAATGCTGCCGTCGGCCGCGATGGTGCCAGCGCGAAACGTCAGAGACGATACATGTCCTTCGCCGACGGCACGGAGGCTGAGAATGAAGCGCAGGCTGCCTGGCGGGGCTCCCGACTGGTCGGGGTGCGGAACGATGCTGGGATTGAACAGCGCCGATGCTTCGAACGAATACTCATGCAAGAAATAGGCGCCGACGAGCTGGCGCTGGACTTCGGAGAAAGTGCCGTGCGGCGTAAGCGCCTCTTCCATTTCGTCGGCCCGGAGCTCAAACGTCTTCAGGAGGTTGGGGTGCCGGTCCTGGAAGTTCTCCAGCACGTCCGCCAGTTGGCTCGCTGCTGTCTTCGCGTCGAGCGCAAGAACGCGCTCGACGATATGGTTGGCGCGCGTCTTGTCGGTCGGATTGAGATCGCGCGGTTCGGTAGCCGGCTTGAACGGGCGCACGATCACGCGCGCGGGGTCGGGACGCAGATGAAGTGCCTGCCGATTCAGAAAAGTGGCTTGCAATGGAGTTCCTCTGTTCGCCCAAGTCATACCTGATCAGGTGCCGACGGCCCGAAGCGATACCGGGTTTTTTGGGTTGACATCAGCGCGCCCAAGCTGACGGATATCGGCAACCGCCAGGAGATAGGATACGACTGACTCGCCCCCGCAATTTTCATTGGCACGATCGGGGTGCAGACCGTCGCGGCAACTGCCAGTCTCGGAATCGACGAGCGCAACCGACAGATCGTTGCTGCCGAGAAACCAGCAGAACACCTTCGTCGCGAGCGTCTTCCATTCTGCATCGCCGTCCGCGCGCCACGCGGTCAGGCAGGCCGCAATCGTCGCTGTTGCCTCCAACGGCTGTTGATCGAACGCGCGAGGGGGTTTTCGCCGATCGCCGAACCCGGCGGTGCCGACCGGCCGGAAATGGCCCGTTGCCCCCTGTTGGGTCGTCAGCCAGCGCAGGGATCTTAGCCCGGCCTCGACATAGCTGGGTGTTTGCGTCGCCATACCTGTGGCGACCAAAGCCTGAGGCAAGCGCGCATTGTCGTAAGCGAGGCCCTCCTCGAACCACACCCAGTCCGGCGTCTCGACCGACAACAGACTGGACATCAGCTTGCCAGCAAGAAGATGACGGATTTCCCGGGCGTGAAGATCATCGGGAGCTGTCGCACAATAGGCGTCCAGACCAAGCAACGTGAAGGCCCATGCGCGAGGTGAACGAAACGCTGCCGCGGCAGGTAGTGCTTCGGCAAACAGGGTAGCGGCCCAGCGACGTCGTGACGCGCTGGCGTCCTTACGCGCGCAACCGCCCAGGGCCCACAACGTTCGCCCGTGACTGTCCTCGGACCCCCTGTCCTCGAGCCAGGTCCGGTTGAAGCCCATGAAGTTACGAAATCGTCTGGTGTCGGGATTCCAGGCATGCTGCCCGAAAGCTGCAAAGCAGCCCGTCAGAATTTCCGGAAGGGGCTGCTCGCCCGGTTCATTGAGTGCGCAAGCCAATAGCAACGCGCGGGCGTTGTCGTCCACGCAATAACCGTGCGCGCGATCGGGTACCGAATGCACGGCGTGCTGGAACAGGCCGGTATCGTCGCACATCGATAGAAAGTGCTCCAATCGCATGTCGGGCGCTCCCGCGGGGCTGAGCGGCGCGATCGCCTCAGGCGCGGCGCGCGCGATCACCTTCAGCCGGTGGCCCTGCCGCGCATGCTCGAAGGTGGTGATGTAACGCTCGGCGGTGCGCTCCCATGTCATCGACCGGCTGGTGGCATAGGCCCGCTTGCGCATCGCCTGCCGGCGGGGGGCGTCGGTGAGCAATTCAGCGATTTCGTGGCCGATCCCCGCTGCATCCCCAAAGGAAACGAGGATGCCGCGCCCATCGGCCAGTAGCTCGCGCGCATGCCAATAGGGTGTCGAGACGACAGGTTTGCGGAGGCCAAAGCTGTAGGCCAGCGTACCCGACGTCATCTGCGCTTCGTTGAGGTAGGGCGTGACGTAAACATCGCACATTGAGATGAACTCGAGCAGCGTGGCCTGATCAACGAACTGGTTGAGAAATACGACGTGATCTTCAACGCCAAGTTCGCGCACGCGTGCCGTCAGGCTTTCGCGATAGGCTTCACCTTGATCGCGAACCAGGTTGGGATGCGTCGCGCCGAGCACGACATAGACCGCATCCGGTTGTCGTTTCAGGATCGAAGGCATGGCGTCGACCATGACCTCGATGCCTTTGCTGGGCGACAACAGCCCGAATGTCAGAATGACGGAGCGGCCGCTGAATCCCAATCTTGCTTTTGCCGTGTCCGGCGCGACAAACGGAAAGTCGGGGATGCCATGGGCAATGACTTCGATCTTCTCGTGCGGCACCCGATAGACGCAATGCAGTAGCTCACGGCCCTTGTCGGCCATCACGACGACCTTCGCGGACGCCTCGACGATTCGCTCGGTTACCGTGCGCTGGATTGCGCTGGGGCTTGCCAGAACGGTGTGCAGTGTGGTGACGACCGGCATGGTTAGGCGCGTCAGCAATTCGAGGATGTGGGCGCCGGCGTCCCCGCCGAAAATCCCGAATTCGTGCTGCAGGCAGACGACGTCAAATCGACCGGCGTTCAGGGAAGCTGCGGCGCGGGCATACTCCTGAAGGTTGTCGTCTCTGATCTGCAGGACGACCGACGCAGGATAGTCATAGGTCTGATCGCGGTCGGTCATCGCCACGACGCAGGCCTGCAGGTTTGGTCCTGAATTCGAGATCGCGCGTAGCAGGTCGGTCGTGAATGTTGCAATGCCGCAGCGGCGAGGCAGCGAATTGCCGATCAGCGCAATCCTGCGGGGCGCCGTCACGTACGCGCCTTTGCGAGGGCGATCAGATCAGCGGGCGCGGCTGATTGAACGAGTGGGGTCGAAAGCTCGCAAAGCCTCTGTAAAAGCGAATCGATTGGCTGGGCCGCCGGATACGCAATCAGGGCGGTCAACCCATTGGCGCCAACCTCGATGCTGCTGCGACCACCGCCAACGAATACCACCTGCCCGATTGATACCGTGGCCAATCCGATCGCCGCATGGCCGTCGAGAACAAGAATCCACGTCTCCGGTTCCGCAACCAGTGCCCAGCTTGAAGCCTCGTGCAGGTCAACGCGCTCGAGCACGAAATGCCGGCTGGCTACGAGAACCGTCCGTTCATCCGTGAGGCGGGTCGGATTGGCTGGGGATGGAAGCGGCCACGCGTTGGCAACGGCGACCGCATTGTTGATGTGCAATTCACGGTGTCTGTCATAGTCAAACAGGCGGAACGTGGTGTCGCTGCGCTGCTGAATTTCGGCCAGCACGATGCCGGCACCGAGCGCGTGGATTGTGCCGGCAGGGATGAAGATGACATCGCCTTTCGCAACTGGACGCCATTGAACCAGTTCAACGATCGAGCGGTTCGAGATCGACGCCCGCAATTCCTGCGGCGTTACCCGGCGGTTCAAACCAATGCCGATCTGCGCGCCCGATTTCGCCGAGATGATGTACCATGCTTCGCTCTTGCCGTTCGGCATCCCCATCGCGCGCGCGAAGGTGTCGTCCGGATGGACCTGGATGGACAATGGCCCGCTTGTGAACAACAGCTTGAGCAGCAGCGCAGGGACAGGAGCGTTCTTGTCGGCTCGCTCGAACCACAGCTCGCCCACGGCGTCACCAGTGCCGTCGATGTCGCTCCATGGCTGGAGATCGCTGACGCCCCAGGGCTTGTGCATGGCCCGCACGGAAGCGCGTTCGATGGGCATGGTTGTCCTGACGCGTGACGCGCACGCCGGAGCGACGTGCCGTTGCTCGATCTCGTCGATTACGATTTGTGTGGCTAAGGCGTCGCGCCTCCGGACGCCTTCTTGCAGGAAGCCGGTGACGCTATTGGTCATATGGATACTCGGCACCCAATAGCAAGCTTTTCGAGATTCGCGGTCGCTATAGTAGAAACGGTGCTTACAGCCATCGCCTTGGCGATTTCTCTCGACATCGTGCAAGAAAGGGCGTCTGCTGCAAAGATCACCGTCCATCCTTGGCTGCTATCGGTGACTGAGAGACCTGTACTCCCGCCACAGAGAGGGAGGTCAGTGTGTCCACCATCCCAAAATTCAAACTGCATGAGTGGATCGTCCCTCCAGTAATGGTGCCGGTTTTCCTCGGTCTGATGATTGCCGGAGCGGTCATTATCCAGTGGTGATGCCGCGGCAGCGGATGTCCGGCGCGATGCGCCATTGAGGCGCCGCCGCACCGTCGTGGTGGGCGAAGGCCGCGTTCCGCGAGGAGTCGTGGTGTGAACGTACGCCAACAAGAGGAGGACTCCATGTCGCTCACACAATTCCGCATCGATGACGGACCGCATGCCATGGACGGGTTGCGGCTTTTTGCCCGAGATGGAACTGAACCGGTCGAAGCGTTCATAGGCCGCAAGGTGATGGACGTCTGGGCCGAGTCGATTGAGCACCTTGGTGGAAGACAAAGTCTGTTCCGCAGTCAATACAACGCGCTTGGCAAGCTGAACCTTGCGGCGCTTGAGCGGATCGTGAGCGCGAAATACCAGCGCGGCGCCGCGGCCAACCGCCAGCATCCCTTTGTCGAGGTTCTGGTCTCGGACATCACGGAAAGCGGCGAGGTTCTAAATCTAAGTGAACTCGTGCGCGAGCCTTTGCCGCCGGCATTTCATAGGCTGGCTTGAGATCTGCCCCGCGAACAGATGGCGGATGTTTCGTAAGAAAAAGGTCTTGTGACATGCCGCTCACACGAGTCGGATTTCGGCACTACGACTATGACCAGGTGGTGGTTCGGAAGTGGCATGCGCAATTCAGCTCCGCTGCCATGGACGACCTGGATGGATCGACTGGAAGGCATCCATCACCACATCGCCGGTGCGTACCTTTTGCGGTACGCTCAAGAGCGGTCTTGGAGAGGGACAACGGCCGTCTGTCGAACGGTGAGCAAGTCAACCGCCTCCCAGCTTTGTCTTTGAAGCGTGGCGAGTCAGTTGATTTTGGTAGCTATTGGCCGCGGCACTCGAAAGATGTTCATGCCTAAGCAAAAGCTTCACGCGCACGAAGAAGTCTTTAAAGATCATGTCTCCGGTCAGTATGACGAAACCATGTTTCGTTTCAGAGTGCCGGGTGGCTGGATTTATACGCACACTATTATCCGGTTTGGTTCGGTCGATAAAAACTATGTAGCCGATACTTTCGTTCCTGACTCTACAGTGGACGTGGATCTTCCAATTCATCCGACGGATGATCCGCGACGCGATCTATGACTTGGTCGCGCGCAACCGCTATCGCTGGTTCGGCCGTTGTGATGCTTGCATCCTGCCGAATTCGGATCGTTCGTGGCCATCGTGAGCCGCCCCGAGACTGCGGGACGGTGGCGCCTGGCGTCGGCCGGCATGGCGAAGGAAGCAGCATTACTGCAATTCAACTCAGTCCCAGACGCAGGCGAGCAGTTAAAGGCACTTGGCCACGACGATCACCCCGAACGTGGGCAATCTGATCGGCTATTCCTATCGCGAGCCCGGCGACTACAAATTCTCGCAGGCCTGGTACGAGCGCGCGCTGAAAGCCGATCCGGACCATTTACTGACGTCAGTATTACGACCTGTGTGGCAAATTGAGCAGGGCAACCGCGATCAAACGCACGAAAATGCAGAAAGGCCGGGCATAGCTGCCGGGCCTTTCTTTTTCTTTTGAGCGCTGCCCGGTCGGACTTAGAAATCCATACCACCCATGCCGCCCATGCCGCCACCCGCAGGTATGCCGGCGCCTGCGTTCTTCTTCGGCACCTCGGCCACCATGGCTTCGGTGGTGATCAGCAGCGCCGCAACGGAGGCCGCGTTCTGGATCGCTACGCGAACCACCTTGGTCGGATCGATGATGCCTTTGCCGACCAGGTTGCCGTACTCGCCGGTCTGCGAGTCGAAGCCGTAGGCGTACTGGTCCTTCTCGAGGATCTTGCCGACAATGACGGAGCCGTCTTCACCCGCATTCATTGCGATCTGGCGGGCCGGATAGGAAAGCGCCTTGCGCACGATCTCGACGCCGGTCTTCTGGTCGTCGTTCTTGGTGCGAAGCCCCTTGAGGTGCTGGGAGGCACGGAGCAGGGCGACGCCGCCGCCCGGCACGATACCTTCCTCGACAGCCGCGCGGGTCGCATGCATCGCGTCATCCACGCGATCCTTGCGCTCCCTCACCTCGACTTCGGTCGCGCCGCCGACGCGGATCACTGCGACGCCACCCGCGAGCTTGGCCAGACGCTCCTGCAGCTTCTCGCGGTCGTAGTCCGAGGTGGTTTCCTCGATCTGCGCCTTGATCTGCGCCACGCGCGCCTCGATGTCGGCCTTCTTGCCGGCGCCGTTGACGATCGTGGTGTTCTCCTTGTCGATTATCACCTTCTTGGCGCGGCCAAGCATCTGCAGCGTGACGTTCTCGAGCTTGATGCCGAGGTCTTCCGAGATGGCCTGGCCGCCGGTCAGGATCGCGATGTCCTGCAGCATGGCCTTGCGGCGATCGCCGAAGCCCGGAGCCTTGACGGCTGCAACCTTCAGGCCGCCACGCAGACGGTTGACGACGAGGGTGGCAAGCGCTTCGCCTTCGACGTCTTCCGCGATGATAACCAGCGGCTTGCCGGTCTGCACGATAGCTTCCAGGAGCGGAAGCAGTTCGTTCAGGCTGGAAAGCTTCTTCTCGTAGACCAGGATGTAGGCATCGTCCATTTCAACGCGCATCTTCTCGGCGTTGGTGACGAAGTAGGGCGAGATGTAGCCGCGGTCGAACTGCATGCCTTCGACCACCTCGAGTTCGGTCTCGAGCGACTTGGCCTCCTCGACCGTGATGACGCCCTCGTTGCCGACCTTCTTCATGGCATCGGAGAGGAACTTGCCGATCTCAGCGTCGCCGTTGGCCGAGATGGTGCCGACCTGGGCGATCTCCTCGTTCGAGGTGACCTTCTTGGAGTTCTTGACGAGGTCGGCGACCACGGCGTCCACTGCCAGGTCAATGCCGCGCTTCAGATCCATCGGGTTCATGCCGGCGGCAACCGACTTGGCGCCTTCGCGCACGATGGCTGCGGCCAGCACGGTCGCGGTGGTGGTGCCGTCGCCCGCTGCGTCGGCTGCCTTGGAGGCCACTTCGCGCACCATCTGTGCGCCCATGTTCTCGAACTTGTCCTCAAGCTCGATTTCCTTGGCGACGGTGACGCCGTCCTTGGTGATGCGGGGAGCGCCGAACGACTTGTCGAGCACGACGTTGCGGCCCTTCGGACCGAGCGTCACCTTGACCGCGTTGTTGAGAATTTCGACGCCGCGCAGCATGCGATCGCGGGCATCGACGCCGAATTTGACTTCCTTCGCTGACATAATGATCTCCGTTTTCAACTGGTCAGATCCCAAAGGCCGCGCAACTGTGCGGGTTCTTGAGGGATGAGATTTGAATGCGGGCCTCATCCTTCGAGACGTCGGCTGCGCCGGCTCCTCAGGATGAGGGAACGGGTAAAGCGCTTAAGCGGCCTTCTTGGCGGCGGGAACGTCGGTGAGAACGCCCATGATGTCGCTTTCCTTCATGATCAGCAGTTCCTGACCATCGAGCTTGACCTCGGTGCCGGACCATTTGCCGAACAGCACGCGGTCGCCAACCTTGAGATCGATCGGAATCAGCTTGCCGGCTTCGTCGCGGCCGCCTGGGCCGACCGCCGTGATTTCGCCCTGTGAGGGCTTTTCCTTGGCAGTGTCCGGAATGATGATGCCGCCAGTGGTCTTCTCTTCGGCTTCGATACGCTTGACCACAACGCGGTCGTGAAGCGGACGGAATTTCATGGCGGTCCTCCTGGGTTTGGTTTTTGTTTGAAATTGGCACTCAAGGTTGCCGAGTGCTAGTACCTTGCACATATGCCTGCGTTGCGCAGGCACAAGGCCTCATGATCGCTCTCTACGTGACTTTCCCTGAATTTGGGAATGTTGCGAGGGTCCGCCCACCTCGCGCTCGCGCAAGATGCTGGCAACCACTTTTCGCTAGCTTTCCTCCGCGGTACGCAGTCAGTGACTACTCAACACGTTGGCCCGCACGCCAGCCCATTTCCCAGAAGTCGGCCTCGAGACGGGTGGCTTCCTTAAAAATCGCGATCAGTTCTGCCTCGCGGGTCGGCGTGGCGTAGAGATCGGCAAGACCATCAAGGTGCGCCCGCGCTTTCGCCGCGACCTCTTGGTTATGCTGCACCGGCATACTCGGCGATCCACACGCGATATGGGTTCGTTGCTGCGTGCGCATCGGGTCGCGAGGCGAGCCGCGTCGCGATCCTCGGCGCAATCGGCTTCGAGGATGGCCTGCTTGACGGCTTTCCGGTCTCGCACCACTTGCTCTCGTCAAATGGTTCTGGTCCCATCGCCCAACTCCGACTTAAGGTGGCCCGATGTATCGACCTGATCACTTTCGCGTCGACGATCTAACGCAAATGCACGCGTTGATCCGCGAACGGCCGTTCGCGGCTCTTGTATCTATAGGGCCGGTCTAAGATAGAGAATCAATTTGCCGCCGACTTGGTTCGTCGATTAGGAGCGGCCGAGTGTTCGCCGTCTACAACCGACGCGGCGGAAGCGAACATCATGCCGTACAAAATCACTGATCCGTTCTGCAATTTAAGCACTGACAAGCGGCCGTCCGGGAAGTATCAGGTCGGCACGTTGTGAAGGGCGGCCGTAAACGTGAAAATCGCGATCTTGTCATCGATCGGACGATCGCGACTTTTCGAAGGAAGTGCCTATGCGCTTTAGTGCTAAACAGACTTTCTGTTAGGGTCGCGACGCCGACCCTGGAAAATGAAACAGGAGAGTTCTGTCCATGATCGAGGGGATTAGCGCGGTCACACTGGGCACCCACGAAATGTCACGAGCAGTCCGATTCTACTGCGCGCTCGGGTTTGAGGTCCTGCATGGCGGCGAAGATTCGTCATTCACCAGCTTTCGAGCAGGAACGAGCTATCTCAACCTCATCACCCAGCCTACCGAGCGGCGCTGGTCCTGGTGGGGCGGGTAATCTTCTACGTTGCCGATGTTGACGCACTTTACGACCGTGCACTCGCAGCGGGATACCAGCCAGCTACCGTGCCCCTCGATGCCGAATGGGGTGAGCGTTTCTTCCACCTAATTGACCCCGATGGCCACGAACTCAGTTTCGCTGGGCTATTGCTCGCGGGTTCAGTCCAATAGCATCTCGAAGCAGCCTGCCATTCCAAGAGGCGCTCGGAGAGCGTATGGTGTTCCGACTATCCGCTGAACCTGGGAGGCAATCATGCAGTTCAGGACAATCGGACTACTGTTGCTCGGCGCGATGGCGCTTCCCGCCTCCGGGACCGCGCAAACCGCCCCCGCTCCACCGGCAATTACACGAACAGTGGTCGCCGCAACCAAAACTGCCGACCGTCACGGACGTGCCGCT
Organism: Bradyrhizobium sp. Leo170; assembly: GCF_004296405.1. Classification (GTDB taxonomy): domain Bacteria; phylum Pseudomonadota; class Alphaproteobacteria; order Rhizobiales; family Xanthobacteraceae; genus Bradyrhizobium. The sequence continues at coordinate 11,869 of NZ_PSRR01000060.1, read as the reverse complement.
CCACTTTAAAGCGGTGAGCGTCACTCTTCAGCCGGACGAGAAGAGCGCCGTCTCGGCGGCCAACGGCATCCTCTACCAGATGTCAGGATCGACCGAGGTCGTGCTCGATGGCAAGACCAAAACGCTCAACGCCGGCGAGGGGCTGTTCGTCGCCGGCGGAAAGACCGCGACTCTGGCGGCGGGTAGCGCGGGGCCATCTACGTTCCTCCACTTTTTCCTTACTCCCGCTGTGGACCTGGGTCGGCCTGCCCAGACGGCACCTGCCGCGGTGAGAGAATTATATCGCACAGCAAATCCGATCCCCGACCTGAAGCCAGGCGGTTATGATCTCAATCTCACGCGAGTCACATTTCCGGCGGGGATGCCCTCCAACCCGCCACACCATCGGTCGGGCGCGGCTTTGTACTTTATCATTTCCGGCACCGGGGCGAACACGGTAGACGGCAAGACAGAAGCAAGGGGACCAGGTTCCTTGATCTACGAACCCTACGCCGTCGTGCATCAATGGGGAAACCCAGGCAACGAGCCGTTGGTGTTCTTGGCGTTCAACATCAATCCGGAAGGTGTGGCGGCCGTGCTTCCGGGCGCACCAGCAAACAATCAATAGCTAACGGCGGCGGACCGCCGCATCAGAGGACCGCTCGATTCCACAATTTCCAGGAAGCGCTCGACATTGTTTAGGAAGTTACTGAGCTTGCCTAGACCGACAGCCATCACCCTGAGATCCACTTCGGCTGGAGTTATGCCACTGTCTCTCTGAGCACCGATAAACTCAAGGGACTGCCTGTGAAAGCATCATGGCGAGTGGTTACTTGATCGCCCCGGATAGGTCCCTCGACTTCAAGCAGTGAGAAGCTACGATATGAACTGGCGAAATTGAACCGTGGTGGCCACGAACGGTCGCACCGTCACCGTGTTCGGCGGAACCGGCTTTCTCGGCCGCCGCATCGTTCGGCATCTGCGCTCTCGCGGATTTCCCGTTCGGATCGCGTCAAGGCACCCGGGTCGGGGGGACAGACAGTTTGGCCCTGATGATCCGCAGCTTCAATCCGTCCAGGCGGATATTCAAGACGAGCGGTCAGTCGCGGATGCGCTTGCCGGCGCCTACGGCGTTGTAAATGCGGTCAGCCTTTACGTTGAGCACGGACAGGAGACTTTTCATTCCGCTCACGTCGAGTCTGCCCAACGAGTAGCGGCTCAAGCACACCGTGCCGGAGTCGATCGGCTCATTCATGTTTCAGGAATCGGCGCCGACGCCGCTTCGCCATCCCGCTACATCCGAAAGCGCGGCGAAGGCGAACTGGCAGTCCGGGCCGCGTTCGTCGAGGCACTTTTCATCCGCCCGGCGGTGATGTTCGGACCGGACGACGCGTTTCTCAATACCATCCTCACACTCCTCCGCCGGCTTCCAGTCTATCCGATGTTCGGCCGCGGCGTGACCAGATTGCAGCCGGCCTATGTGGAGGATGTTGCGGAGGCGATTGGTCAGACCATGCAGCGAGCGGAGACAGCTTCAACGATCTTCGAGTTAGGCGGCCCTCGCGTCTACTCTTACGAGGAGTTTCTTAGAGCGGTGGCGCACCAAGCTGGACTTGCGCCTCGACTGATTCCAATCCCGTTTGCCGTTTGGCATGCACTCGCTTGGGCCTCCGAAATACTCCCGAGTCCACTCCTCACGCGCAATCAAGTGGAACTGATGCAAATCGACACCGTATCATCGCCGGAGGTGCCTGGATTTGTTGAACTTGGGATTACGCCGCACTCGGTCGAGGCAATACTCCAGAAGATGCTGCCGAATTCCGGATGAAAGAGGCTCCTCGGTTAATCCGCTTCAACGGTTGACAGTCAATAACTCGCTCCACAACACCAGCCTCTCGATGATACGCTAGGCGAGTTTTCGTGCCCGGCATCAGACGGGGGTGATCTTTCAATCCTGGGCCTCCGCGGCGGCTAGGACGAGACCGCGGAACACGATCGTTCGCCTTGCTGCCGGAAGTGTCCGGAGAACAAGGACGACAGACATGTCCGACCGAATGTTCCTGACGCTCAACGAGGTTATCGAACGCTACCGCGGCCAGGTCAGCGAGGGCACCTTACGCAACTGGCGCTCCATGAGAGTTGGACCATCGTTCCTAAAAATCGGCAAGACCGTTCTCCATCCCCGCGAGGAACTCGATCGTTGGGAAAACCGGAACCTCATCGTCTGCCGACGCTCCAGACCACTCCTTATGGAAGAGGCGAGTGAGTAACCGTGCCATCGTCGATCACACGAAACAAACGCACCGGATCTGAGTTGCGACGACAACGGTTGCGACAAGGTTGATATCGATTCGGAATCCGTGATTTGGTGGGTTCGTCGATTGCTGACAAGAACTCCGTGTGCTTGCCAAGGCTTGTCACGATTGAGCATGATGCACCTACCCCCGACCAATACCCCAGTGATTTTGGATCATATCGGAAACTGTTGTTTTCTAACGAGATTTCACTTTGAGTTTGCTGGTGCACAACAATCCCACTCGATACCCCACTTGTACGTTTGGTCACGACTGATCCCGCAGGTGGGGTGATCGAGCATGACATTTTGCAAAGTATGAACGGTTTGTGGTCCGATCGAAGAGTCCGCAGCGCCTGGCCAGGGTCCGCTCTTGTGCGCATCGAACAAATAGATCGTGACGAAGAGGGAGGAATTGACCGATCGCCGTTCACAACTGAACCACCACAAGCTCCCCCAGCGCTCCCCCTCACTGAGCTTGCTCCAGCAATCATTCATTCTCCGCTGCAATCTGAAGACCCGGAGCTCAACTCTGCGCAGGTTAGGCTCTCACGGAGCACTTAGGTTTCCGCAGTCGACGACTTAGCACGACCCGTACGGCCAAATCAGTCCCCAGCCCGGTTTAGGTCAGGTAATGGCGCAGAATCCGACCAAAACTTTTGTCGTCGTGCGCTTCCGAGTCCAACCCATTTGGACATTTAACAATCCGCACTTACAGGTTGTTTTGAGAGCGAGACCGACTACGCTACAACCATGGGCATCAGAAATGAGAGCTGCTCATTAATCGGAGCGTTGCGACACCGGAGTGCGGCATGACCTGGCGGGAATCGGTTGCGGCACTTCGTCTGACAAAGAGGGCAGTTGCCACCGAGTTGGTTGCTTTCTATTTTCTCTGGGCTAGCGCGCTAACGCCCAGCCTTGCGGAAACCTCACCACCTCAGACCGCCGGCGTACCTATATCCGCTGGCCAGATCGACAGCGCGATCGTTAGCCTCGACGCTCTTGCCGCCGACATTATGAAGAAGAGCGGCATACCAGGGATGGCGGTCGCGGTGGTGCGGGACGGCAAGACAGTCTACGCGAAGGGTTTTGGCGTCCGGAAAATGGGGGAGAGCCAGACGATAGACGCAGATACCGTGTTTCAGATCGCTTCGCTTTCGAAGTCCCTCGCGGCCAGTGTGGTCGCCCACCAGGTTGGAGCGGGCATCGTCAACTGGAACACGCCCCTCGTGACACATTTGCCTTGGTTTAAGTTGATGGACCCGTGGGTCACCCAGCATGTCACCATTGGCGACATGTTCAGCCACCGCTCGGGTTTGCCGGAACACGCTGGCGATGATCTGGAAGATCTCGGCTATGATCGGCGAACCGTGCTGGAACGACTGCGCCTCTTGCCGCTCCGCGGCTTCCGAAACGTTTACGCCTACACGAATTTCGGCCTGACGGCGGCGGCGGAGGCCGTGGCTGCTGCCTCGGGCAAGGACTGGGAAAGCCTTTCCGAGGATGTTCTTTACAGGCCACTCGGCATGACCGCGACCAGCTCACGGTTTGCCGATTTCAAAAAGCAGTCGAACCGCGCTGTCGGACATGTGAAGGTTGGCGAGAGCTTCCAGCCGAAGTATCAACGTTTACCCGACGCGCAATCGCCGGCGGGCGGCGTCAGTTCGTCGGCGAATGATCTCGCCCGATGGATGGCTCTGGTGCTGCAGCACGGCACATTCGAAGGTGGCGAGATCATTCCAGGGGATGCGCTGCTTCCGGCCGTGACCGGCGAGGTCATTTCGACCCACTCCTCCGCGGTCGACGCAAGGCCAAGTTTATACGGGTACGGATTCGGCGTTGGAATTACACCGGCGGGCCGGATCATGATCAGTCATTCCGGTGCCTTCGCGTTGGGGGCCGGGACCCATTATGCAATGATCCCGTCGGCGGGGGTCGGGATTGTCGTGCTGACTAACGCGGAACCGAACGGCGCAGCGGAGGCCCTCGGTGCCTCTTTCACGGACCTTGTCCAGTTCGGGATGGTCACGCGAGATTGGTTTGCCGCCTACACAGCGGCGATGGCGGAGCTCGTGGCGCCTACGGGCGATCTTGTCGGCAAGTCACCGCCCGCCACTCCAGCGCCGGCGGCAAAGCTTTCATCCTATGTCGGTACCTATGCCAACCCTTATTTCGGCAATGCCGAGATCGCAGAGGTAAGTGGCCATTTGGAGCTGAAGATCGGTGTTTCGGACAGACCATGCGTACTGACGCACTGGGACGGTAACGTGTTTTCGGTTAGCCCTTCCAGTGAGAATCAAACCGACGGTTCGCTGTCGTCGATCACATTCAAACAGGCCGGCAATGGTACGGCCCGCGCACTGACGATAGAATATCTCGATGGCAACGGGCTCGGTCTATTTTTGCGACGTTGAAAGGCCCCTGTGCCGGCGTTGTTCTGTTGACCGTAGAAAAACAAGATCACTCAATTCGTCATCCGGCGCCACCAAGACGACGTCAGAACCTCCAACCAAAATTGCCGGCTGAAAATCGCGGGATGAACGCGCGAACGGGCACGAGCTGGCAGGTATTGCGGACTCGGGAAGCAGCGTCTGCTGTCAGCGTTCTATCGGACGTCGCGGGCCTGCGGCCAAATCGACGCGATTGACCCAAGGCGGAAATTCACACTCAGCTTATTCAAATTGGCTCAGTAAAGGTTGTCGCAACGATTTTATGCAAGGGCCCCTCAATTACCGCTCAAAGTGCTAGACTGCCCATCCCACTGGTCCTTGGAAGGGACAAATGCGGCGGGAATTCATCTGGGTTCTTGCGGGGACTGTTGTCGCGTGGCCGCACGCGGCAAGCGCGCAGCATGCAGCAGGGGCAGATCGGGCGCACGCCAGCGCAAGAATTAAGCAAGGGCCGAACCGTGCAGGGAGAGAAGCATGCGAAGCGGGCGCGCGTTTGCTGCCGCGATGTCGTGCCTGTTGCTGCTGGGCAGCATAGCGATCGCGGGCGAGCCGAAGCAAGGCGGTATTTTCCGGATCTATCACCGCGACAGCCCCGGCAGCGCGTCGATCCATGAGGGCGCGACCAATTCGATCAACATCCCCTTCATGCCCGTCTTCAACAACCTGGTCATCTATGACCAGCACATCGCGCAGAACAGCTTGGACAACATCCGCCCCGAGCTCGCGGAAAGCTGGGCGTGGAGCGCCGACAAGAAGACGCTGACTTTCAAGTTGCGGCAGGGCGTCAAATGGCATGACGGCAAGCCGTTCACGTCGGCTGACGTCAAATGCACCTTCGACATGCTGATGGGCAAGTCGCAGCAAAAGTTCCGCCAGAACCCGCGCAAGACCTGGTACGACCAGGTCAATGACGTCACAACCAACGGCGACTACGAAGCCTCCTTCAATCTGAAGCGGCCGCAGCCCTCGCTGCTGGGACTGCTCGCCTCCGGCTACACGCCGGTCTATCCCTGCCACGTGTCGCCAGGCGACATGCGCACCAAGCCGGTGGGCACCGGCCCGTTCAAGTTCGTCGAGTTCAAGGCGAATGAATCGATCAAGCTGACGCGCAACCCCGACTACTGGAAGAAGGGGCTGCCGTATCTCGACGGCATCGAATTCAACATCATCACCAACCGCTCGACCGCGGTCCTCGGCTTCATCTCCGGCAAGTTCGACATGACGTTCCCGACCGAGGTGACCATCCCGCTGCTCAAGGACGTCAAATCGCAAGCGCCGAATGCGGTATGCGTGCTGGAACCGAACAACGTCTCCACCAACATCATCGTCAACTCGTCCAATCCGCCTTTTTGACAATATCGACGTGCGCCGCGCGCTGGCGCTGGCGCTCGACCGCAAGGCTTTTATCCAGATCCAATTCGAGGGTCAGGCCGACATCGGCGGCACCATGCAGCCGGGTCCGGCGGGCTTGTGGGCAATGCCCAAGGAAATGCTGGAGACGATTCCGGGCTACGGCCCCGACATCGAAAAGAACCGCGACGAAGCGCGAAAACTGATGCAGAAGGCGGCCTTCGGCCCTGACAAGCGCCTGCAGATCAAGATTGCCACGCGCAATATCCCCATCTACCGTGACCCGGCGATTGTCCTTATCGACCAGATCAAAAGCATCTATATCGACGCCGAGCTCGACGTCGTCGATACCGCGCAGTGGTTTCCGAAGGTGGCGCGCAAGGACTATTCGCTCGGCCTCAATCTGACCGGCAACGCGGTGGATGATCCCGACCAGTCCTTCTACGAGAATTATGCCTGCGGCTCGGAGCGCAACTATACCGGCTATTGCAATAGGGAGATCGAAAAGCTGTTTGACCAGCAATCGGCCGAACCCGACATCAACAAGCGCAAGAAGCTGGTGTGGGAGATTGACAAGAAGCTGCAGGAAGACGTCGCCCGCCCGATCATCTTCCACAGCCGGAGCGGCACCTGCTGGCAGCCCTATGTCAAGGGCGTCACCATCATGGTGAACAGCTCTTATAACGGCTATCGTTACGAGGACGTGTGGCTGAACAAGTAGGGTCCGCTGCAAAGCCATTTGCTGCACTGCACGAGTCCGGCTGTGGCACGTTTGAGACATGGGGAACGGCACTGAAGATGTCCGTTCATCGGGGTAGACCAGAAGTCATCAGCGGACGGTGAAGACGACGCGATTGACCCAAAGCAGACGTGGGAGCTAGGGCCCCCTGCCTTCACTGCCCAAGTGGATCCTCGTCGAGGTGTCTGCATCAGGCGTATAGATCGTGTAGCGGTGCGGACGCCCCGATGGGGGCGTCCGCTTGATATGCCACACTTGTCGCAGGCAACTAGTCGCTGCGGCCGGCGGTCCTCATTTCCCTCACTTTCTGCATGACCTGTTCCAGGTTGTAGCTGGCCGGGTCCTGCAGCGGCGGGAATTTGATGAAGGTCTCGAGGTGCCGTAGCCACAGCTGCTGGCCGAGCGGCAGCATGTTCCAGTCATAGACATAGGCGGTCGATGGAGATGCAATCGCGCCGCCCATGCCGAACAGCGTCTTCAGCTGCGTACCGACAGAGGTTTCGAAAGGATCGCGTTTGATGTTGACGACCTGGGTCCAGGAGTAGGGCTGCACTCCGGAAACGAAGCCCGCCGGGCTGTCGGATACCATCGCGAAGTACATCTTCCAGTTCTTGTAGCGGACCGCCGACGGCTCCTTGCCGGAGTAATACAAGAAGTGGTCGCGGGCCGACTTCTCGGACTTTCCGCTCAGATAGTCGATCTGATTAACACCGTCGAGTGTGGTCTTGACCATATTGGGATAGCCGGCTTCGACCTGTTGCTTCAGTGCGTCGCCCTTGGGCCCGCCGGCGATCTCGACGAGGGTCGGGAGCCAGTCGAGCGCGGAAAACATTTCGTTCTTGATCGTGCCGGGCTTGATGACGCCGGGCCAGCGGATCACCATCGGCGCGCGCATGCCGCCCTCCCAGGTGCTCAGCTTGCCGCCCTTGAACGGCGTGGTGCCACCGTCCGGGTAGGTGATGGTCTCGGCGCCATTGTCCGTGGTGAACACAACGATCGTGTTGTTGAGCTGGCCCATGTCTTCGAGCTTCTTCAGCACGACGCCGATGTTGTCATCCATCTGCTTCATGCCGGCTTCGTTGACGCCCCAGTCCTTGCCGCCGGGCTCGCCGACCATGGACAGATACTTATCCGGCAACACGGTCGTTATATGCATGCGAGCCGGATTGTACCAGACGAAGAACGGCTTGTTGGTCTTCTTCGGGTCGTTACGATCCATGAAGTCAACGACCTTTGCCGAGATTTCCTCGTCCACGGTCTTCGATCGCTCGACGGTCAGCGGGCCTTCATCCTTGCATGTCATGTTTTTTGCGGTGCCATCCGAAGACTTGCATGCAAGCATTGGCCGCGGCGGGGTAAGGCAAACCGTGGTTTTCGGATCCACGGCGCCGGGGACCTCGGCCACGCCTGGGATTGGTGTATTCTTGCATGGCGGTGCAAGGGTCTGCAGGGTCGGGCTCTTGTTGATGTCCGGGAAGCTCACCCCTTGCATGGCGTCGAGGTGATACAGATAGCCCCAGTACTCCTGGAAGCCTTGCGCGGCCGGTAGCGACTCGGTGTGGTCGCCGAGATGGTTCTTGCCGAACTCGCCGGTGGTGTAGCCGAGATCGAGCAGGAACTTGGCAAGTGTCGGCGTCCCTGTCCGCAGATAGGATGGGCTGCCGGGAATCTCCGGCAAGACCATGCCGACGCGAACCGGCTGCATGCCCGTGATGAAGGCCGTACGCCCGGCCGTGCAGCTCTGTTCGGCATAATAGTGCGTGAACTTCGCACCTTCCTGCCCGATACGGTCGATGTTCGGAGTCTCCCCGACCATGAGCCCCTGATGATAGATGCTCGGCTGCATCCAGCCAATGTCATCGCCCATGATGAAGAGGATGTTGGGCTTCTGCTGCTGTGCCGCTGCGGGCGCGCTTGTTGGCCCGGAGAGCGACAATGAGATTAGCGACGTCGCTCCAAGCAGTGCGGCGCAGGACCGCTTGTGCCAACCCGGCGTCTTCTTGCGCGGCGCGCTTCGGGCGCTGCGCGCGATGTTCTTGAGTAAGCAGTCAAGCATGGTCACTCTCCCGGTTGTGGTGCGTTGGAGGCTCCCCCCCAACAAGGTCGAAGTGTCGATCGCCTGTGCGTGCCGTGACATCGCACGATAATGCATGCCGCCAGATAAGGTTGGGGGAGCTGATCGGCCAACCATTGATATGGATCAATGAGCTGAAGACTGTGCTTCCAGCGACTACTTCCCGGCGACTGCCGCGCCTCGCGTTAGTCTGTTTACCCAAAAAGACCAATTTTGACGGTAGCGTATTTTGCCAGCCGAGTTAGGCTGAGGAGCCGCGATTTCCCGTGCAGAAGCCATTCTGCCTATCCCGTACAGGATGAGCGAGCTGCGCGGTTTCCGGAAAGAGCGACAAGGCAGATTACGACGTAGGCTATTGGCCCTTTTGCGAAGTCCAGGCGGACTTTGAGATAGTCCGCTTATCGGGGTGGACCGGAAGTGATTGGCCGACCTGTCGAATGGCGCTTTTGACCCAAAGCGGACGTTTACCGTCGCCAGTTACTGAGCTTCAACGTATCGGATGATGCTCTGGTTCTGGACGTTCGCGACCAATTCATCCGTGCGGGATAAAAGCCGACGCAGCAAGGGCGACGGATTCGCCCGATTGTATCCCAAGGCCAAATCGACCGTTGGAGTGCCGCCCTCAAGCGCTCTGGCGACGACGTTCGGTGCAAGCATGTTCTGCGCATAGAGTGGGACGAGGCTGATTCCGCCCGTGGAGGCCACGAGCGACATGGCCGATGATATGTTCTCACCTTCATACTTCGCCTTGAGGGAAATGCCGACTCGGGATGCGTAGTTCTGTATGACATCCTGCAAGACCGGCGATGTTCTTGCCGAGCTGACATAGACCTCGCAGGCGAGATCCTGCGGACGAATCTTCTTCCGTGATGCCAGGCGGTGTTCGGCCGGCAGCACGGCAATTAAGGGCTCCTTTGCCAATATCTTGAAAACGATGCCGTCGTTGTCTTTTTCCGGACGAAGGAAAGCGATGTCCAGCTTTCCTCGCATCAATGCCAGTGCGAGTTCTGGCGAAGATTGCGTACTGAGCGTCACGTCGACATCGGGTGCTTCCTCGCGCAGCATACGCAGCAGCTGAGGGAGCCACATCACCTCCAGCCCGACGAGAAAACCCATCGAAAGGACGGGCCGTTGCGGTTGCGCTGTTTGCCGGGCACCCTCCGTTGCGGCCTCAACCTGCAGCAGCGCCAGCCGCGCGTGATCAAGAAATATCCTTCCGGCGGCCGTCAGCGTCACGCCTCGCGCCTGGCGCTCCAATAGCTGGACGCCGACTTCGGCTTCTAGATCGCGAATTTGCCGGCTCAGCGACGGCTGGGAGGTGTTCAGTCGCCGCTCGGCGGCGTTCAGCAGGCTGCCTTCTTCAGCGACGGCAACGAAATAGCGCAGGTGCCGGAGCTCCATGATCCCTCGTATGTCTTCCAGGCATAGCTTGAAGCCTACAAGGTCTTGGTCAGGAGCCAAAGAGGGATTTACCGTTTCGTAGTCTTCAAACCAAGAAAAGGACAACGAACAATGTCTTCGCCGAAGCCTCGTATCGTCTTCAGCAAAGTGATCCCAGCACTCCAGGCCGATAGGCACGGCGTGATCGCAATTCGGTATGGCCTCAACAATTCTGCAGCGCGATCGAGAGTGTTTCCTTCATTTAGCGGGAAATGCGCGCGAATGCGCAAAAGCGGCGAATAGCGCCGCGCCGGATTCGCCGACAACGCGTCGGCGATCGGTTGCCACGGCAAGGGTCCGCCGGCGAGGCCGCTAAACATCGTGTCTTTTGGAAAGCCAGGGGGCGCGATCTGTGGCCTGATCAGCTCGGGCTCGCTTGCTTTCTTAAGACACCCGTCCGCAAACCTTTCAATAAATCCGATAGCGCAGATGGAGCACCTCGATGCCCAAGATCACGACGACAGACGGCGTAAAAATCTTCTACAAGGATTGGGGATCGGGTCAGCCGATCGTTTTCAGCCATGGTTGGCCGCTGACAGCGGACGATTGGGATGCCCAGATGACGTTCTTCCTTCATCACGGGTATAGGGTCATCGCTCATGACCGGCGCGGCCACGGCCGGTCCGACCAGCCCGGCACCGGCAACGACATGAACCATTGGGTTGCCGACCTCGCGGCTTTGACTGAGCATCTCAACCTGCGCGACGCGATCCACATCGGCCACTCCACAGGCGGCGGTGAGGTGGCTCGCTATGTCGCTCGGCACCAGGATCGCGTCGCGAAGGCGTCGCTGGTCGCTTCACTGACGCCGAACATGTACCGGAGCAAGGACAACCCGTCCGGTCAACCGCCGGAGTGGTTTGAAGCGATTCGGGCAGGCGTGCTGGGCAACCGGTCGGAGTTTTACCGTTTCGTCCCTGAGAATCCGTTCTACGGCTACAACCAAGAAGGGGCGAAGCCTTCGGAGGCGATCATTGCGAATTGGTGGCGCCAAGGCATGGCCGGCGGTGCCCTCGCTCATTACGCAACCGTCGACTCTTGGCTCGAAGATTATACCGAAGACCTCAAGAAGATCACCGTGCCGGTGCTGGTGATGCACGGCGAGGCTGATCAAGTCGTCCCGTTCGCAAGTTCAGTGCCGCGTGCGGTCGATTTACTTAAGAATGGCTCGCTGAAGACTTATGCCGGCTATCCCCATGGCATGCTCACCACGCATGCGGATGTCCTCAACCCCGACCTACTCGCATTCATCAGGTCTTGACCCGGCATCTCCCCTCCTTCATCGCGTTCCAGCACCAAGGAGATGCCGTTTGCAAGCCGGCGTCTCCTTCCTGTTCAAGAGACGGTATGCGACAGCCGCTTTTAGCCCGAATGCGAAGTCCGCGCGGGATCGGAAATCGTCGGCTTATCGGGGTAGATCGGAAGTGACTGGTCGACCTTCCAATCGGCGCTTTTGACCCCCAACGGACATTCGGACGGCCGAAGTTCAGGTAAGGTTCCGGGGCTGCCAATCTGTTCCAATGCGCGGCTGTGTCCGTATTTGT
>NZ_PSRR01000059.1 GCF_004296405.1 Bradyrhizobium sp. Leo170 | reverse complement strand
GCCGCGCGCGGCGATCGATTTCGTGCATGAACGCGGGCGTCACGTCGAGGACGTCATGACACCGGATCCGATCACGGTGGACGAGCAGACTCCCTTGGACGAGCTCGTGCGCATCATGGAAAAGAAGGGTGTGAAGCGCCTGCCGGTGATGAGCGGCAAGATGCTCGTCGGCATCATCACCCGCGCCAGCATCCTTCAGGCGGTCGCGAGCCTCGCCGAGGAAATCCCCAACCCGACCGCTGACGACCAGCATATCCGCGATCGTATCCTGCGTCAGATCCAGGACACGGACTGGCGGCCCGCCGGCTTCCAGGTCACCGTGCGCAACAGTGTCGTTCATCTCCATGGCGTCATCTTCGACGACAGCACGCGCAAGGCGGCCATCGTGCTCGCCGAGAACACCGCCGGCGTTAAGGCGGTCCACGACCATCTCTGCTTCGTGGATACTTATTCGGGCTACTACGTGGAGCCGCCGGAAGACGTCGGGGCGGCGAGGTGAACCGCCCCCTCCGGGAGCTCTGCCGATTCCGTGATTTCTAGCTACGCCTCGTGAAGCGATCTTCCGAAAGCGGCCGATCTCTTTCGGAAATGCACGCAACGTGGGCGCATCAAGATTGATGCGTCGAGGATCGACGGCAAGCGCATATCGAAAAAGTACGACCGACATTCCGGATCGAACGAAAAGTTCTTGCGCATTCTGGCGAAGCCTTATCGGCTGGCGTATCCTTCGCGTAAGTATGGCGCGGCTTCAACGCAGCCGCCGCACGGAAATTCGTTCAAGATCGGACTATCGCCATGCTCAACGATGGGCGAGCATTTGACAGCGAGACGATAACGGCCGGCAGCCCGGGCATCTTGTCGGAGCGACCGCAAGCTATCGCGCGTGGATGGCGCTTTGCGCCGCGTTGGCATCAGCGCACAAGGCGCATCGTCACGGGAATAGCCGGGCTCGCCGCGGTCGGGACGGTATTGGGTGGCCTGACCGGCTATTGGACGACCTACAAGGCTCTCAATGACTGGATCAGCCGCAGAGAGGTGGTGATGCCGGCGCCGCGCCTCTCCATTGCCGTCCTGCCTTTCGAAAATCTCAGTGGCGATCCGGCGCAGAATTATTTCGGCGATGCGGTCGTCGAGAACCTGACGACCGACTTGTCGGTCAACATCCCCGCTCTTGTCGTCATCACCGGCGGCTCGGCACTGACAGACAGAAACCAGAGGATCGACCCCAAACGGATCGGTCAGGAGCTGAATGTCCGCTACCTGCTGCTCGGTTCGGTGCTTCGCTCCGCCGACCAGCTTCGCGTCAATGCGCGCCTGGTCGACGCCGAAAGCGGCGAGCAGTTGTGGGCGGATCGCTTCGACGGAAGCGCGGCCGATCTACTAAAGTTGCAGGATCAGGTCACATCCCGCATTTCCAGCTCGCTTCAATCCACCTTGCCGATCGCCTGGATGCGCAAGACACAGATGACGACGACCACGCTGCTGTCGATGTGACTTGACGCGGCGTCATCGCAGGAGAGGCCCGACAATCCCTACAATATGGTCGGATATTTTTTCTTCAGAAGAGAAGCAAACTTTCTGACGGCTCATGCGTTGAGGCGGATAACCCGAAAGCTATACGAAGGTATACGCAGGGGCATACTAACGACTTCCCTCACAGTTTTATTCTCGACCAACTCTTTCAGAACTAAAGCAAATTCGTCTCGACGCGCGGGCGACCGCGCTGCGGCCCTTTGCAATATCTAACACCCGCTAAGCATCTATAACGAGCATCATAGCGCGAAGGGCATATGCTCTTCAGCATCGCAACTGTTGCATTCGCAAAGTTCCTCAGTCGCAGGCGATGAAGCAGGCCGACTGAAACTAGAAAGGATGAGCGATGCTTACGCAGGCTTTCAACGAGAGGCTGGGCCACCCTCACGTCAGCCTTCCGATCGGCTCGGAAACGCACCACGTCCATCCTGACACCGAAGGGCTCCGCCAGGAGCACAGGTGGCGCGATCTGAAACCGGATGATGCGGCTGCGATCGGGGAGATCGCAATTTCGCGTTGGGCGGGTTCGCAAGACGGTTCCCGATACGAGGAGGCGGCAACGCCGCCCGGTCGATATGTGGTGGCGATCGCCCTGAAGAGCACGCGCCTCACCCTGACACGGGGACGGCAGATCATCTTCGATGGGGTCATGCCGGCGGGCACCCTGCATGTCACGGCGCCTTCGACCCAGCTCGGTGCGCAGTTTCACGCCCCCTACGACTTCCTGCACTTCCATGTCTCCGCCGACTATCTTCGCGGGCACCGCGCCGCGGCGGAGTCCTGCTCGACCGGCGAAGATCTGGGCGACCTGATCCTGCTGCGGGACTCCTTTGCCGAGCAGCTCGGCAGGGCGCTGATCGAGCGCGGCAATGCCAGGGACCCGGCTTTCACCCGCTGCATTGGTCAAACGCTGGCCATGCATATCGCCAGGCTCGAGACGCCGCGAAGCAAGGTCAACGCGCTGCCGAAATGGCGGCTCAGGCGTGTCGAGGAGTATGTCAACGCAAACTACCATCGCAGCGTCAGCCTTGCCGATCTGGCCAAGGCCGCCGGCCTCTCCCGCATGCATTTTGCGGCCCAATTCCGGGCAGCGACAGGTTTCCGTCCGCGCGAATATCTGCTGCATCGGCGCGTCGACCGCGCGAAGTCGATCCTGTCCGACGGCCAGACGCCCCTCGCCGAGGTCGCATTGGCGGTAGGCTTCTGCACCCAGGCGCATTTCTCGACCGTCTTCAAGCGCATCACCGGGGAAACGCCGGCGCGCTGGCGCACCGCCAGCCGAAGCGCATCGCCCTCGCCGATCGACCAGAGCGTCCGGACAAAGATTCCCTTCCGCCGGCCACGGGCTGAAGTACGGCGCGCGGATCATCTCATTGCTGCGGGCGGTCACGCTTCGCTGTGAAAGCACCTGAGGCGGTGTCGCAAATTGCGACACCGGCCGCCCCATAGTCATTTGCAATCATTCGATTGAAAATCGGCATCACCGCCGTGGCAGCGTGCGCCGCGCATCGCCGCTTTTGCCGCGCGGAGCGATATTATTCCTATTTCGACCTGTCGGACGCAGAGCTGTCGGGTGACACCTTCGGTTATCGTGTAACACCTTTGGCTAAGGTTGCTAGGCGTCCGGAAAGCAATATGATGCCCGTAATTGGTCCCTCGACGATCTCAGGTCATTTGGAGTTCGGACGGGCACCGCGACCTGCTGCTCCGGTACGCATCAAGCTGATGCAGTGAAGGACGGAGAGCGTCGGCCACTTGCTTGATTGAGGTCCCGAACATGGGCGACCGCACGCAACGTGCCGTCCGCGAGGCCGGTCGGGGTTCGGCCGCGCCGGGGACCGTTTGCTTCGGTCCGTTTCGGCTGCATGCTGGGCAAAGAACGCTGGAGAAGGACGGCAGTCCGATTCAGCTCGGCGGCCGGGCGCTTGATCTTCTGATCGCTCTGGTCGAGCGTGCGGGCAAGGTGGTCAGCAAGAATGACCTGTTGGCCAAGGTATGGCCCGACATCATCGTCGATGAAGGCAGCCTCAGGGTTCAGATCGCGGGCCTTCGGAAAGCGCTTGGCGACGGCGAGGCGGGCGCGAGATACCTGACCACGGTTTCGGGGCAAGGCTACTGTTTCGTCGGACGGCTTTCGCATCCGAACGATCAGGAACAGTCCTCGATCGGACCGGTCTCCGAACCGCCCCACAATCTGCCGGCGCGGCCGATGCGAATGGTGGGACGCGACCAGACCGTTCGCGACATATCGGCCAAACTGAGGAGCGAGCGTTTCGTCACCGTCGTCGGCCCCGGCGGCGTCGGCAAGACCACGGTGGCGGTCTCCGTCGGCCATGAATTGCTCGAAGAGTTCGCCGGCGCGGTCCGCTTCCTCGACTTTGGGACACTCCATGACCCCGCACTCGTTCCAAATGTCGTCGCCTCGGCGCTCGGCCTCCTCGGCCAGGCCGGTGATCCCTCCGACAGTCTGGTGAACCTGCTTCGCGACAAGCGGATGCTGCTGATACTGGATTGTTGCGAGCATGTGATCGAGACATCGGCCGCGCTGGCCGAACGTCTCTATGCGGAGGCGCCGCAGCTCCATATCCTGGCCACCAGCCGGGAGTCGCTGCGGGTCGAGGGCGAGCATGTTCACCGTCTGCAGCCGCTCTTGAGCCCGCCTGATGACGCAGGCCTGACGGCCGCGCAGGCACTCGCCTTTTCCGCAGTCCAGCTATTCGTGGAGCGCGCGGCTGCGAGTGGCGGCCGTTTCGTCGAACTGAACGACGCGGACGCGCGCCTGGTCGGCGAGATCTGCCGCAGGCTGGATGGCATTGCACTGGCGATCGAGCTCGCCGCCAGCCGCGCCAGCGCCTCCACTATCAAGGACACGGTCGCGCTCTTGAACGACGCGTTCAAGCTCCTGGGCGAGGGACAGCACGCCGTGCTGCCACGGCATCAGACCCTGCGCGCGACGCTCGACTGGAGCTACAAGCTGCTGTCGGAGCCGGAGCGTATGGTGCTGCGGCGGGTGGCCGTGTTTGCCGGCACCTTCACCCTGGAAGCCGCCCGCTCGGTCGCGGGCGCAGAGGACGCTGACGATGGACAGGTGATCACGGCCGTTGCGAGCCTTGTTGCAAAATCCATGCTTGCGGCAGGGCCAAGCGGCACGTCGACGCGCTACAGGCTGCTCGATACGGCACGGGCCTATGCCCTGGAACGGCTTGCCGACAGCACGGATGCCGATGCGACGGCGCGGCGGCATGCCCGCTATTTCCTGCATCTGCTGCAAGAGATCGGCAACGGCTCGACCGCCTCATCGGAATCGAACCGCTTTGCGGCGATCGCCGACCAGTTCGGAAACATACGCGCGGCGCTGACCTGGTGCTTCTCCGAACGCGGCGACTGCGCAACGGGCGTCGCGCTGGCTGCGGCGGCCATGCCTTTTTTCCTCAAATTGTCCCTGTTCGCCGAGTGCCAGCTCTGGGCCAAGCGCGCGATCGCACAGCTTGAAGCGGCAAATCACAGCCCGAAATACGACCTCGACCTTCACTCCGCCCTGGGCCTGGCTTTGTTGCTCACAAAGGGGACCACCGACGACGTTCACGCCTTTCTGACGCGAGCGCTTCGAATAGCCGAAGAAATCGGCGACGTACCCAGCCAGCTTCGCCTGATCGAGCGGGTTCACGTGTTCCAGATGAGGGCGGGAAATTTCACGGAAGCCCTGGCGCTCGCCAAACGAGGCGAAGCCGTCGCGTCCGATCACGGCGACCGCATTAAACTTGCCCATATGCGGATTGCGCTCGGTGTCTCCTGCCATCTTGCTGGAGACGCGCGGCTGGCCCGGTCCTATGTGGAATCTGCGTTGTTGCAGTTGCCGGGATCGGAACCTGATGTCGATGATCCCCTGAACTACGACTACTTCAGTCGCGCACGGATCACCCTGGCTCGGATCCTGTGGCTTCAGGGATATCCCGATCAGGCGGTCGACACGGCGCGGCGAGCCATCGCCGACACGATGCGTATCGGTCATCCTGCCAAGCTCTGCATGGCGCTGCTTTGGGCATTCTCGATCTTTGTCTGGAACTCGGAGACGGAGAATTACGAAGAATACGCCGACAGACTTATCCTGGAGGCGAGCAAGCACGCGCTGGGGCCGTACCAGACGATTGGCTACGGGACAAAAGGCGTTGTCCTGGTGGCGCAAGGCCAGGTCGAGACCGGGATTGCGCTGCTGCGGGGCGCGCTCGAAGTCATGCACAGCCATCGATACGGCTCGCTCGCGGATTTCCGCATCGCGCTGGCGCAAGCGCTCGCCACCATCGGGCAGGAAAAGGAGGCGCTGGATACGATCGATCTGGCAATCGCCCGTGTCGGGCACAACAAGGATATGTTCTGCATGCCCGAGCTCCTGCGCGCAAAGGCGGACGTGCTGCTCTCCGCGAGGAGCCCTGATCTGGAGCAGGCAGAGCGCTGCCTCAAGGAGTCGATCGACCTGGCCCGGCGCCAATCGGCGCTCGCCATGGAGCTGGTTGCCGCGACCTGCCTCGCGAGACTTTGGCTCGGGCAGGATCGCGCCGCCGAGGCACGCCAGCTCCTCGCGCCGACCTATGCCCGCTTTACCGAGGGGTTCAACAGCCCCGCGCTCAGGGCGGCAAGGGCGCTATTGGATGAGCTGAGCTCGCAACATCCTGATACGTCGACGGACGCAAGACTGGCCGTTCGGGGGTAAGGCTCTGAACGCATTCGTCAGAATGCCGATTGATTTGCGTCCATCCGGCAACCGCGATCCTGCGAACTCGAAATGAAGGTGCAGATCCGAAAGACGCGAGCCATCCGATCCGGCATGGTCTGTCGCGTAAGCATTCAAGACCACCAGCTTGCGCCATGGGCTCGCAGCGCCCCTCCCAAGGCAACGAGCCCACGGGGGCCGTCCTATCCCCCCGCCCCATCCCCGGGACGGCCCCCCTTTCCTCTCCATACATCATCCGCTTGCCGCGGCTTTCGCGGCTTGCCTTTCGAACGGGTTGCTGGCTCTGGCGAGAGACGATAGCGATAGCCTGGAGCAAGAAAAGTCATCACGCTTTTGGGAACCCGGCGTGGATCATGGCTCGTTCGCCGCAAGCCGCTCCCGTGATAGGAAACCCCGTCCAAACCGGCACCCTAATCCGGGCACAAATCATAGTTGGGCCAAAGGCGGCTCTCGCAGCAGGCAGGTAGCGCGTGCAGAGCGACAATAGCGATGAATCTGCACTGGCATTCGGACCATTCCGACTGCTGCCGAAAGCGCGACTGCTCGAAAAGGACGGCAATCCCGTACATATCGGAGGCCGCGCGCTCGACATCCTGATCTTCCTTGCCGAACGCGCCGGCGAGGTCGTCGGCAAACGGGAATTGGTGTCGCGGGTGTGGGCCGATGTGAACGTCGACGAAGGCAGCCTCCGCTTCCACGTCAGCGCGCTGCGCAAGGTGCTCGGCGACAGCGCGTCTCGCGCGAGATATGTCGTGAACGTTCCCGGCCGCGGCTATTGCTTCACCGCGCCGATCGTGCGTACGGAGACCGAGCCTGCCGCAACGCCGGCCGGTAGCCCTCCCCTTCCGGCGCAAATTGCCAGGATGATCGGGCGCACTGAAACGATCGAGAAGATTGCAGCCGAGCTCGCACGCCACCGCCTGGTCACGGTGGTCGGACCGGGCGGCATCGGCAAGACCACCGTCGCCCTGGCGGTGGGGCACCGTCAGCTTGGCGCTTTTGCCGGCATGGTCAGGTTCGTCGATTTCGGCTCGCTGCGGGACAAGCGCCTGGTGCCAAGCGCGCTGGCATCGGCATTGGGGCTTTCGGTCTCCTCCGACAATCCGCTGCCGAGCATGCTGGCGTTTCTGCGCGAGAAACGCATGCTGTTGATCTTCGACAGTTGCGAGCATCTCTTGGAAAGCCTGGCGATGCTCGCGGAAAGCATCATCCGCGAGGCGCCGGAGGTTTCCATCCTGGCAACCAGCCGCGAATCGCTGCGCGCCGAAGGCGAGCAGGTGCATCGGCTGTTTCCGCTGGATTGCCCGCCGGAGCGCGCCACCATCACGGCTCCCGACGTGCTGGCCTATCCCGCGGCGCAATTGTTTGTCGAACGCATCGCCGCGAGCCTCGGCGGGTTCGAGCTCGGCGATGCCGAAGCGCCGGTGGTGGCGGAAATCTGCCGCAAGCTCGATGGCATTGCGCTGGCGATCGAGCTCGCCGCCGGTCGCGTCAACGCCTACGGAATTCAGGGCATCGCCACGCTGCTCAACAGTCGCTTCTCGCTGTTGTGGCAGGGCCGGCGCACCGCGGTGCCCAGGCATCAGACGCTGAGCGCGGCGCTGGGCTGGAGCTACGAGCTATTGACGCCTGCCGAAAGCGTTACGCTGCGCAGGCTGTCAGTGTTTGCCGGCACCTTTACGCTGGAAGCCGCCCTTGCGGTGGCGTCCGACGATGGGACCGACGAAGCCGAGGCGGTCGAGGCGATCGCAAACCTGGTGGCAAAGTCGCTGATCTCGCTGCCGTCGACGGCTCAGCCGGTGCGCTATCGGCTGCTCGACACGACGCGCGCCTTCGCGGCGGAAAAGCTTGCGGAAAGCGGCGAAGCCGCAAGGATATCGCGTAGTCACGCGATCTATTTCCGCGATCTCCTTGCGGGCATCGCGGCGAGAACAGCAGCATTCTCGACCGGCGACAGCTTCACTCCCTATGCCGATCATCTCGACAATGTCCGCGCCGCCCTCGATTGGAGCTTCTCCGACCAGGGCGACCGCGCGATCGGGATCGGGCTTGCCGCGGCGGCCGCCCAATTCTTCCTCCAGCTTTCGCTGCTGACGGAATGCCATCGCTGGGCGCGACAGGCGCTGGCGGGGTTTGATCCGCAAATTGCCGACCCGCGCCAGGAGATGGAGCTTCAGGCCGCGCTTGGCGTCTCCTTGATGTTCACGCAAGGCAACACCGAGGAAGTCCATACGGCCTTCACCCGCAGCCTGGAACTGGCAGAGTCCCATAACGACCTGCACTGGCAGCTCTGGCTGCTGCGGGAGCTTCACATCTATCTCACCCGGATCGGCGATTATCGTGGCGCGCTGGTGATGGGCGAGCGCGGCGTGGTGGTCGCCAGAACACTGAACGATGCCGCCGCCATCCGTACCGCGGAATGGATGCTCGGGGTCGCCAACCACCTGATCGGGAATCAGAACGACGCCGTCTTGCAGTGCGAGAGCGCCACGACCCATGATCCGTCTCGCCTGCACATCCACATGCAGCGTCTGGGATATGATGACCGGATCATTGCGCTGGTCGCTCTTGCACGGAGCCTCTGGCTGATTGGGCGCCCCGATCGCGCCATCGAGGCGGCGAGATATGCGGTCAGCGAGGCCGAGCGCACACAGCAGCCGCTCACGATCGGCATTGGCCTGATATGGTCGATCTACGTGTTTCTCTGGTTCGGCGATTGGGACGATGCCGACAAGCTGATCGAGCGTCTCATCAATCATGCGGCCAGGCATTTTCTCGGGCCCTACCAGGCCGTGGGACTCGGACTGAAGGGCGAACTGCTGGTCCGCCGCGGAGAGCCCAAGATCGGCATCGAGCTGCTCCGCCAGGGCGCCGGAACATTACGGCAGACGCGGCACAAGATCCTGAGCACGGTGTTCGCGGCAGCGCTCGCCGAAGGCCTGGTGCAGGTGCGGCAATACGAGGAGGCACTCGGCATCATCGACGAGGCGATCGCGCAGCGCGACAGCGCCGGACAGTCGTTCGACCTGCCGGAGATGCTCCGCGTCAAGGGACACGTCCTGGCGTCCTCGGCCCGTCCATCCGAGGCCGAAACCTATCTAATGCAGTCGCTCAAGCTGTCCCACGAGCAAGGTGCGCTCGGATGGGAATTGCGGGCCGCCGCCACCTTGGGACGGCTCTGGCATGAACAGGGCGATGCAGCAAAGGCTCATGCGCTGATCGCTCCGCTTTATGCACGATACAGTGAAGGCCTCGACAGCGCCGATCTCAGGTCCGTAAAACTACTGCTCGATGAGCTGGTTTCGCGCATCTAACAACATCTAACGCGCAAATTCGCTCGTGCTGGGCCATGCTCTCTGTACGATCTTGGGGCTGGTCGAAGACGGGATTTGCGAATGGCATTGCTTGATGACGCCCTCGATGCCTGCGGTGGGCTGGAACGATGGCGTCGGTTGAAGAGATTCACCGTCCACCTTTCCATCGATGGCGCGCTGTTCTCCCGCATCGGCAATGCAGGGCGGCTCAAGGACATGGTCATGGAAGGTTCGACCGAGGTCCAGACGCTGCAATTCACCGGCTTCACCGCCCCCGACAGATGCGGCCTGTACCAGCCCGACTGGGTTGCCATCCAGAGCCTGCAAGGCGAGATCCTGCGATCATGCCGCGACCCGCAGACGGCATTTTCGGATCACCACGACGAGATGCCGTGGGACGATCTGCGCCTGGCCTATTTTTGCGGCCTCTCGCTCTGGAACTGTCTGACGATCCCATTTCTGCTGGCGCAACCGGAAATTGAGACCGAAGAACTGCCTCCCTGGAACACCGGCAGCCAGATCTGGCGACGTCTCCGCGCGATATTTCCACCGACCATCGTTACGCATTCCCGGGAGCAGATCTTCTACTTCGATGACGATGGGCTTCAGCGGCGATTGGACTACCAGGCGGCGGGCGTGGCAATCGCGCACCTGACCTGGGCGCATCAGAAGTTCAACGAAATCGTCATCCCCACGCTCCGGCGCTGCCTGTCGCGTCAGCCCGATGGCACGCTGGTTACGAAGCCCGCGCTGATCGACATCGAGATCTTCGACGCGTCATTCGAGTAGCAGCCAGCGAGCGGCGTCGACCGTCGCGCCGCGTGCGCGATCACTCCTTGCCCTGAACGAAGAGCTGAATCAGGGCAACGAGGACATCTGGCGCATCCTCCTGGCTGAAGTGGCCGGCATTGGGCAGCTTGATGATGGGCCGGTCCGGCCATATTCCCCTGAAGTCGGCGATTTGGACCGCCGGCGAGATAGCTCTGTCCTTCATACCAACGGCGAGCATTGCTGGCTTTGACTTCAGATTGTCGACGAGTGGAAAGCCTTCAACGACGTATGGAGCAATCCGACCGAGCAGCACGTCGAGCGGGAACTCGATCGCTCCGATGCAGTCCTCTTTTGCTGGAAAGGCCGAACCGTAGGCCGCGAGCCATTCGGAATTCACTGCCGACAGATTCTCAAGACCAATGATCTTCATGATGCTGAGAATGTTGACGTCCAGGTGTCCCAACACCTCGCCAAGCGTGCCGGCTTCGTAATGCTTGCGGACAAACTGAAACCAGGGCGTCAGCGCATCGAACTCCGCGTTGCCATAGCCCGCCAATGTGTTGAGGAGGAACAAGCGCTTGACGCGGTCGGGGTGTCGCAGTGTGAAGGCCGAACCGATCGGTCCGCCCCAATCCTGCATGACCAGGGTGATGTTCCTCAGATCGATCGCTTCGATGAGTTTCGTAAGGTTGTCGACATGGGCTTTCAGCGAATACGCGCGATCGCGAGGGGTCTCGCTTTTGCCGAAGCCCATGTGATCGGGAACGATCACCCTGTGCGTCGCAGAAAGCGGCGGAATAAAGTGTCGATATAGATAGCCCCAGGTCGGTTCACCATGCAGACAAACGATGGGATCGCCGTCGCCCTCGTCGACATAATGCATACGAAAGCCGTTCCCGTCAAAATAGTGCGGCGCAAAGGGCCAGGTTGCACCAAACGTCTCGGCTGCAGGAATCGTCATTCGCCGAATCTCCTCGTGCGCGGGGTGTCAGTTGCAATTATGTGCGTCATATAAATGCCTCATCGAATGTTCGCTACCAACGACGAACCGTCGTAATGCCCGCATGACGATAATCTTTGCGTGAGAAGCCGCGCGTCGGCGACCGAAAATATTCGGTTCCGATTGAATCAGAACCGAATATCCAGATGGGTAGTCAGCCAGGCGCGAACGCCGTCCAGCGTCCGGAAGTCCTCCAGGGATCGCGTCGCGACGTCATGATAGGCGCCAGCCACCATCTCGCTCAGCGCCCGGCCCGGTCCGAGTTCCAGAAACACCGTCGCTTCGCTCTCGATGCAGGCCTGCAGGCAATCGGCCCATTGCACCGTCTGCGAGATCTGGGCCGCCAGCTTGTCGAGACCGGCTTTGACATCGATGACGGGCGCGGCGTCAATTCCGCTCAGGAGCCGCGTGCCGGCGGCCGGCAATGCCGTCACGGCAGCATGGCTTAACCTGTCGCGGAATTCCGTCGACGCCTTGGCAAGCCGCGCGGTGTGGGAGGCAACTTCCACCGGTACGTCGACGACCCTGGCCGCATTCATCGCCTTGGCGTCATCGGCGAGCGCGTTCAATGTTGCGCGGCTTCCGCCCAGGATGAAGGCATCGCCCGGATTGACGATGGCGACAGCGGCATCGTGCCGTTCGCACAAGGTGTCGATGGCATCGCGGGGAAGGCCGCGAACGAAGACCATTCCGTCACCGGGCCGCGTGGCGGCGTCCATCGCTTCCGCGCGGCGGGCCACCAGGTCGAGCGTATCTGTCATGCTCGTAAGGCCTGCGACGCCCCAGGCCGCCACCTCGCCAACGCTGTAGCCGGCAACGATGAGGCGGTCCGGCATTTGGTCGCGCAGCACAGACGCCGCGGCCAGCGCCTGCAGCGTGCAGAGGATCTGGCCGATGCGGTTGCGGTGCAGCACTTCCGCGCTCTCGCTACGGACGATCTCACGCGGATCCCGGCCGCCGAGCAGCGTCGCCGCATGGGCAAACAGGCTGGCGGCCTCCGGCGCATCGCCGGTCAGGGCGAACATATCGCGATGTTGCCGTCCTTGCCCGGAGCAGAGGATTGCGAGACTCATAGCCAGCCCAGCATCACGAAGAACACCGGCGCCAGCGCGAGCAGGATCGCATTGGACATCAGCGACAGGACCTCTCGTGGGCGTCGACGAAGAGGGTCATGGCCAACAGATCGGCCGATCCGCCGGGGCTGAGCCGGCGCACGATGAAGCTATCGTGGATGGCGCGGGCGCGCTCCCGCCAATCCGGCGCACCTACGCCGCCCTGGCCGAGAAACTGCCGCGCCACGCGGCGCGCAAACAAGAGGCCGTCCAGCCCGCCGCGATGCAGCAGATTGGTGTCCTCGACCGCGGCGATCAATGCGAAGCATGCTTCGACCCGCGCGGCCTCGGCGTCATCGGCAGCAACGAGAGCTCCCCTGTGCAAGGCCGGCAGGCCGACGTGGTAGACGCTTGGAAATCCCTTGGCCGCTTCCACGCGCGCGCCACCGGCACCGAAGCGACGACGGGCTTTCATGCCATGGCTGTGGAGCAGCACAGGTCCACCGAGGATGCTGCTGCCCCACAGGCGCGTCACGGTTGCTCCGAGCGACAAAGCGGGATCGACCTGCCCGTTGCTCCTTGCTCCGGCCGCCGCGCACAGCAGTCCAAGGCCGAAGATGGCGCCGCGATGGGTGTTGATGCCCGAGGTCGCAGCAAACATCGCCGCCTCGGCCTTGAGACCGATGATCCTCAGTTGCTCCATCGCGCAGCCGCCGGCGCCGGCTTCCGCCAACGCAGCGAAATACGGGCCTATGGTTTCAGCACTGACGCGCAGTGTCTCGGCATCCATATCCTCGTGACTGCCGCGATCGACATGGCTCACGAGGCCGGGCTTCGGCCATGTCTCCACTTCCAGCAGCAGGCAATCCACGGCGCTTGCCGCGATTGCCGCCGCATTGGGCGCGCACGGCGCCTTCACCTGTGGAAGAGGTGCCCGCTGCTGCGCGCTCCATGCCAGAGCCAGCGTCATGACGGCATCTCCCCGGCGAGGAAGAGACTCGTATCGAGCAAGGCGACGCTATCGATGGTCTTGACCAGGACCCGGTCGGCATCCGCGTGCAACTCCCGCCAGTTCACAGCGGCGCCGTCGTCGCGGACCAATTCGCCATCGAGCCGCATCGGCGCCAGCGCCTCGATCTCGGCGACACCGGCGACAACGCCCGCAACGTCCGTGTCGCGACCAATGCGCAGGAGGAGATCGAGATCAGAGCGATCGGTCAGATAATCCAGTCCGGTCAACACCCGCCAAGCAAGGCTGCCGAACACCCTTGCTTCCACCGCATGAAGCGAAGCGAGTTCATCGAGACGTTCGAGCGTCGGCCGCCACGCGGGCGGCGCCTTCCGAGCGGCCGCTCCCAACGAGGGCGGCGGCGCGATCGAGATCACGTCTTCGGCCTGCATCAGGAAGGAAAGCCGCCGCTTGCCGGCAAAGGGCGGCAATGGCAGGCCCACCGCCACGCCGTGACGCTCGCAAGGCGTGGCACGCCGGCCGATCAACGGCCAGCCGTTCTCGACCCATAGCGCGACCAGCGGATCGGCCGCCAGATCGCTCCGCGCAGCGAGCGCCGTGCACCAGCTCTCGGGGCGGACAAAGATCAGGTCATGGCGCCTCATCGGTCCCTCAGCGGGTTTGCATGGTGAGCTCACGAACGCGCTCCGCGATGTCGGCGGCCTTCATGCGGCCACCGCGTTCCTTGCCGAGCGCGTCGCGCCGGTCGCGCGCATCGGACATGTTGCGCAGCAGTTTTTCCAGTTGATCGGCCAGCGAGATCTTGTCGTCCCAGGTGACATGCACGGCCCCGAGCTGAACCAGATTTTGCAGGCCGGGAGCGAACACCGGCGTGGACTTGGCTTTCTGCTCGAGCACCTCGATCGGCAATTTGGTCACCTTGGACATCGACGGCAGATCCATCACCGCCGGATCCGCGCCCGGCAATCCCACCAGCACGCGGGTCGCAAGCGCGGTGGCGAGGAAGGCTCCCGCCGCCGAATGGCCATACAGCAGCCCGATCGTAGGCCGGCCCTCGATATCCGCATGGATGAGCGACTTGGCGAGATGAGCCAGGAACTCGTTCAATCCCAGAAGCTCATCGCGCTTGCTCATGCGCTGGCTGTCGCTGTCGACGACGACCAGAATCGGGCCGCTTCCATTCTTGATCGAACCGAGAACGGCGCTGGAGAGCCTGATCGCCTCGTCGACACCGAGCGCGGTTCTATCAGCGACACCGATGACCAGGGCGCGATCGCCGGATCGCAGCGTGCCGGACCCGAGCAGAACGCCACCATCGTTCTTCACGTCATGGCCGTCGGGAAACATCGAGGCGAGAATCCTATCGAGCGTCACGGGCAATCCTCCGGAGCTTGTCGGCAAGTTCGATGAACTGATCGGCTGGCAACGCTGGAACGGACGCAGCGTCCGGAACGCCTTCCGCCGCCCAGATCTCGACCGCATCCCGGCAGGCGCCAAAGCGTTGCAATCGATCTTCAAGGCGCGATTGCTCGGCATTCAACGTGTCGATGCCAAAGCCCGAGGTGGTCTCAAGCAATTCGAGGGCGGCTTCACGAAAGGCTTGCACGGTGTCGTCGGCAAAGAGTTCGGCGCCGCCGATCAGCCGCCGGTGCTTGCCGCCCATTGTGCGCCAGACCAGGGCACGGTCGCGCGAGTCGAACTCTTCCACGCCGCGATTGGTCTCGATGACCTCAGGACCGGAGACGGCGATACGTCCCTGCTCGGACACCGCGAGCGCCGAGCAGCAGCCCGCGATCAATCCACCGCCGCCATAACATCCAGAACGGCCGCCGATCAGCCCGATCACCTTCACGCCTGCGGTCCGCGCCTCGATCACCGCGCGCATGATCTCGGCAATCGCAAGCTCGCCCGCATTGGCCTCTTGCAGGCGGACGCCGCCAGTGTCGAGCAGGATCAATACCGGGATCGATTTCATCTCCTTCGCCGCGCGCAGCAATCCCGTCAGCTTGGCGCCGTGGACCTCGCCGAAAGCGCCGCCCATGAAGCGGCCTTCCTGCGCCGCAATGAACACCGGCGATCCTGCAAGCTGCCCGTGGCCGACGATGATGCCGTCGTCGAACTGCTCGGGAAGGTCGAACAGTTTCAGATGCGGGCTGACCTCGCGCTGCTCGGGGCCGATGAATTCGACAAAGCTTCCGGGATCAAGCAATAGCCGGATCCGCGCCCGCGCTGATGCCTCGTAGAAGCTCGTCGCTCGCGCCCGCTCCACCGATGGCTTTTCCAGATCCGCGACGCTCATTGCTCGTCCTCCGCCATCAGCCGGACAGCCTGGGCGAGACGCAGCGACACGGTGTCAGGTCGCGCGCCGCCGTCGTTGATGGAGAATTTGAGCCCGCCGGGCGAGTAGCGCTCGACGAAGTCGGCGACCACGGCGTCCCATACCTCGCCAAAGCCTTCGGCCGCAGTCTTGATCTCCAGCCGGCATTCGGTTTCCGGCAACACGCGTTCGGCCAGAACTTCCAGATTGCCGGAAGCCACCACGCCGATGATGGCCATTTGCCTGGTCCCGCCGGCACGGCTACGGGCCTGATGGTGAAAGCTCAGATCTTCCATTGCGGCTATCCTCTCACCAGTTGCGGAATTGCGAGGGCGGCGCGTAGAGCCCGCCCGACCACCGCACGAGATCCTTGATCGAGCGCGCCGCCAGCATGCTGCGGTCGGCGTCGAGCGGATCGATGCCGAGATCCTCCGGCCGACGGATCACACCGCGCTCGCGCAAATGCTGCACCATTTTCTTGTCCCTGTTACGGCCGACATCGGTGTAGCCGGCGACGCCGCGGATCGCCTGTTCGCGCTCATTCGCGTCACGGCACAGCAGGAGATTGGCGACGCCCTCCTCCGTGACGATGTGGGTGACGTCGTCGCCATAGATCATCACCGGGGCGAGATCGAGCTTGAGCTTCTCGGCGAGCGCGAGCGCGTCGAGCTTCTCGACGAACAGCGGCGCGTTCTTCTCGCCAAAGGTCTCGCCGATCTGCACCACCAGCTTGCGGCCACGGCGGAGCAGCGCCGAGCCGTCGGGATCGGCCTCGCGGCCGGCCTGCAGCCAGGGTGTGCTCGGATGGCGCCGCCCGCGGGCATCGGCGCCCATGTTCGGCGCGCCGCCGAAGCCCGCGATGCGCGATGTGGTGACGGTGGAGGAATTGCCCCGCAGATCGATCTGCAAGGTCGAGCCGATGAACATGTCGCAGGCATAGAGGCCGGCGGTCTGGCAGAAGGCGCGGTTGGAGCGCAGCGAGCCGTCTGGCCCGGTGAAGAAGACGTCGGATCGGGCGCGGATATAGTCGTCCATGCCGACCTCCGAGCCGAAGCAATGGATCTGCTCGACCCAGCCCGATTCGATCGCGGGGATCAGCGCGGGATGGGGATTGAGGGCGAAATGGCTTGCGACCTTGCCTTTCAATCCCAGCCGCTCGCCACAGGTCGGCAACAACAGCTCGATCGCGGCGGTGGAGAAGCCGATGCCGTGATTCAGCCGCTGCACGCCATAGGGCGCGTAGATCGCCTTGATCGCCAGCATCGCGGTCAGGATCTGTCCTTCGGTGATGGCGCCGGGATCGCGCGTGAACAACGGCTCGACGAAGAACGGCTTGTCGGCCTCGACCACGAACTGCACGCGGTCGGCCGGGATATCGACGCGCGGCACCTTGTCGACGATCTCGTTGACCTGGGCGATGACGACGCCGTTCTTGAAGGCTGTGGCCTCGACCACCGTCGGCGTGTCCTCGGTGTTCGGCCCGGTATAGAGGTTTCCGTCGCGGTCGGCGCTGACGGCGGCGATCAGCGCAACCTGCGGCGTGAGGTCGATGAAATAGCGGGCGAACAATTCGAGATAGGTATGGACGGCGCCGAGCTCGATCTTGCCGCCGAACAGCATGCGCGCGATGCGCGCCGACTGCGGCCCGGAATAGGCATAATCGAGCCTCTTTGCGACGCCGCGGTCGAACAGGTCGAGATGTTCCGGCAGCACGATGCCGGACTGCACCATATGCAGGCCGTTCACCTTGGCGAGGTCGACGGCAAGCAGCGCGCGACAAAGCAAGTCCGCCTGCTTCTGGTTATCGCCCTCGAGGCACACCCGGTCGCCCGGCCGTATCACCGCTTCCATCAGGCGGGTGGCGTCGCGTGCTTCGACGATCTTACCCTTCGCCAGTTTCGCGCCGGCCTCGATGCGGGCATCGCGTGCTTGCCGGCCTTGCTGCCAATTCCTCATTCGCCATGCTCCTGGATCCGGCATTCCCTAACGATATGCGTCGGACCCGATTGGATCACTGAGGCGCTCCGGCGGGCATGTGTGAGAACCCTGTCCCGCCGGAGCCCCATGCGTCATTCGCAACCTTCTTGTCACCGCGCGGCCAACTTTTCAGCGTTCCGAGCAGCTTCTGTGATCACGGCCGCCACTTCCTTCGGATGGGATTCGTAGACGGAGTGGCTGGCGCCCTTGATCTCGGTGGTGTGGCTCTTTGCGCGGGCGTAGTACCAGCGCTCGAGATCGGGATTGATGATCTGGTCGCTCTCGGCGACGATGCCCCAGCTTGGCTTGGTCTTCCAGGCAGCCGCGGTCAGCGGCGTGGTGAAGACCTGAGCCGCGGCCAATACCTGGGAGCGCGCGGAAAATTCCGCCCGCTCGCGCGACAGGTCGGGTGCGAAGAGCTTGGGAAAATCCGGCGGGTTGAGATAGGTGTATTGATCCGGCGTCTTCTTGATCGCGCCTTCCGTCTTGGCCAGCACGCTCGGCATCTTCTTGCCAAGCGCGCCTTCGTCCTCGCCGACGTCTGGCGCATGCGCGGCGACGTAGACGAGACCGACCACCTTCGGATGAACGCCGGCCTCCGTGATGATCGAACCGCCATAGCTGTGGCCGACGAGCAGCGTCGGGCCGTCCTGCAAGTCGAGGATTCGCTTCGCCGCCGTCACGTCATCGGCGAACGAGGTTTCCGGCTCCTGCACCATGGTGACATGGAATCCTTCTTTGGTGAGGATTTCATACACGGGCTTCCAGCCCGATGCGTCCACCCAGGCGCCATGCACCAGCACGATGTTCTTGAGCGGCTCGGCACGCGCCGGAACGATTGTCGAAACGAGCGAAAGAGCGGCCGCAAAGGCGAGGCAGGCTTTGACGTATTTCATGTCCGAAGACTCCAGGTTGCGTCGTGCGAACCATAGAGGCAGAGCCTGTCTGCGTATTTCTGTAACTAAAGGGTGATTTCGACTTTGCACGCTGCCGAATAAATGTTGTCGGCGCGATCCGCTCGCTGGCAAACGTCAAGACGCACTTGCCCGTATCGGCGCAAGTGCGTCTTGTGATCTCTCTCACTCAGCCGCTGTGTACTCGACCCGCGTGCCATCGTCGCGGATCGGCACCGGCGCCATCGCCTCGAACACGCCGTCATGCCGGACGAGCGCGTGGAACAGCGCGGCGGCAACATGCATTAGGATCAGCGCAAAGAATGCGAAGGCCAGATAGAAATGCGCATTCCACAACAGCGTACGCAGGCTGTCGCTCTGCGGCAGGATCGCGGGAAGGTAGATGCCGCCGTAGAGCTCAACAGGATAGGCCGATGCCGACAGCATGGCCCAGCCGAGCAGCGGCATGCCGATCATGAGAGCATAGAGCGCATAATGCGACAATTCGGCAGCGAGCTTCATCGGCTCGGGCAGGTCGGCCGGCAGCGGCGCGCGCCGTAATAGAAGCGCGTGACCAGGCGGATCAGCGCCAGCACCAGGATGATGCTGCCGAGCGTCTTGTGGATCGAGACCAGCGGCACGTATTTCGGCATGATCGTGGATACCATGCCGACGCCAATGAAGAGCATCGTCAGGATGCAGACTGCCATGACCCAGTGCAGCACGCGCTGAAGGGGAGAGAAGTGGTGGCGGATAGCGTTCATGGCTTCGGGCCCGTTACGGTTCGTGGATAATCCTTGGCCTCCGCCGTGCGGAGATCGTACGACTTGGCGTAGACCGATGAGCGGGCCGCCGGGAACGGATCGTCCGAGGTGCGCATGCCCGGCGGCAGTACGGTCGGATCGAAGTTGATGTCGCGGCAAGGACCATCCGCCTCGGCCTCGATCCGCTGCACGACCAGCGTGCCGACCTCAATGGTGCGACGATCCTCCGGCCAGGCCTTGGTCGGATCCGCGGTGGGATCACCTGGGTTGGCGACGGTCACCGTCATGGTCCAACGCTGCGGGCCAGAGCGAACCCGCTGCGTGATCTCCTGTTCAAGGAAGTCAGGATCAAGCTTCTTGAGATCATCCTGTGTCACCGGAACCACTTGCGCCTGCGGCAGCAACGACCATCGCACCGCGTGATCGGCGCCGGAACTGTCGGTGAAGACGAAACTGTTGAGACCGTTGAAGCGATCCTCGGCATAGCTGCCGGTCCAGGGCGCATTCTTGGCCCACGCGCCGAACGGCGCAAACTCCGGATGCGCTTCGGCAAACACCTTCATCGCGTTGGGGTCCTTGCTGCCCGCTGCGACCAGGAGTTCGTGAAAGCCTTCCGGCGTGGAGGCTGCAAAGACCGGCGCATTGATCATCGCCATGCGCCATTCCTGGCCATTCGGCGGCATGATCCGCAATCCCAGGCCGCGCACGCGGACCGATGCATCCGCGGCATCCGGATTGGGCGTGCCCAGATTGAAACGTCCCAGCGCCGCATACTGGCCGGCGGCAAGGACCGAGGCGCGTGAGATCGCCGCGCCATTGCCGTTGGATTCGAAAACGCCGGTGACGCAGATGCCCTTGGCGTGATTGCGGCGGTAACCAAGCGCCGGGCCGCTGGGGGGCGCCAGCGCCTCCAACATCTTCCAGGGCGTCAGGCGCTCCGGCGAAAGCCATCCCGCAGTGTAGGCGAAGGCGGCCGCGCTGCCGGCGATGACGACGCCGATCAGCACGAGTGATCCCAGCACGGAACGTGCGGGAGATGGACGCGGCTCGGGCATTCAGACCTCACGATGACGATGGATAATTCTGTCCTGTAGCCACCACTATCCCTCCGGAGCATCGGAGGGTCTTCCCGAACCTGCCAAGACTCTTTCAAAATCGCACGGCCGGCAGCCGCGACGCGCCCACGCCGGAGGGGATTGTCCATGCGCCGCCCCCGTCCTAACCTGCCCGAAAAAACAGGTGGAAACGCAATGGCACGGATCAAGACTATCGAGACCGGACTCTACCGGATTCCGCTGTCGGTCACGCTGTCCGACAGCACGCATGGCGAAATCAACGCGTTCGAGCTTATCACGGTTCGTGTACGCGATTCCGACGGCGCGGAGGGCATAGGCTACACTTACACGGTCGGCCGCAATGGCGGCGCCATCGCCGACATCCTCCGCCGTGAGGTTCCCGAATTGATCGAGGGCCGCGAGGCCGACGATACCGAAGCGCTGTGGCACCACGTCTGGTGGCGCCTGCATTATGGCGGGCGCGGTGGCCCCACCGTGCTTGCGCTCTCGGCGCTGGACATCGCCCTTTGGGACTTGAAGGCGCGGCGCGCCGCGCTGCCGCTCTGGCGGCTGCTCGGCGGGTTCGATCAGCGCGTCCCCTGCTATGCCGGCGGCATCGACCTCGATCTATCAGTCGAGGCCCTGCTGAAGCAGACCGACGATAATCTGGGCAAGGGCTTTCGCGCCATCAAGATGAAGGTAGGCCGTCCCGATCTCGGCTCCGACGTCGCGCGCGTGCAGGCGATGCGCAAGCATCTCGGCGATGGCTTTCCCTTGATGGCCGACGCCAACATGAAATGGACGGTGGAGGAAGCCATCCGCGCCGCGCGAGCGCTGCAGCCCTTTGATCTCACCTGGCTCGAAGAGCCGATCATTCCCGACGACGTCGCCGGCCACGCCCGGATCCTCGCCGCAGGCGGCGTGCCGATCGCGGCAGGCGAGAACTTGCGCACGCTCTGGGAGTTCAAGAACTACATCGCCAATGGCGCGGTCTCCTATCCGGAGCCTGATGTCACCAATTGCGGCGGCGTGACCTCCTTCATGAAGATTGCGCGGCTTGCCGAAGCCTTCAATCTTCCCGTCACCAGCCATGGCGCGCACGACATCACGGTCCACCTGCTCGCGGCCTGCCCGAACCGTTCCTATCTCGAGGCGCATGGCTTTGGCCTCGATCGCTATATCGAGCATCCGCTTGTGCTCGAAGATGGCATGGCGCTGGCGCCGACCCGCGCCGGCCACGGCGTCAATTTCGACTGGAAGGCGTTGGAGAGTCTCGCCGCGTGAGCCGCGATGGATACTGCGCTCCCTCTCCCGCTTGCGGGAGAGGGCTGGGGTGAGGGTGTCTCCACGATGGGACTGTCCGTAGGGAGAGAGCCCTCACCCGCTGCGCCAACGGCGCAGCGACCTCTCCCGCAAGCGGGAGAGGTGAAGAGACCTCACGCCAGCCACACCGCTCCGGGTCTCTTGGTCGCGTGAATATGCGCTTTCAGGAAATCGATCAGCAGGCTCTTGGCGCTCTCGGCGGCGAGCGTGAGCAGAAACTCGTTCGACCATATGACGCAGCAGGTCAGATAGAAGGTCGGCTTGATCAACGCCGGCTCCGCAAAATCATTCAGCGAAAAGCCGGACATGTCGCCGAGATTGAGGATCGTGCTCGCCGCGCCTGAACGGACCGCAGAAAGTTCGCTTGCGACCGTGACGGCCTCCGCCGCCAGATTGAGAGACAGGCCCGCCTCGGCAAGGGTTCGATCAATCACGATCCGCCGCGCGTTCAAGGGACCGGGCAGCACCAGCGGGATTTTCGCGACATCCTTGAGCGAGATCGTGGGGCCGGCCGTCGCGTGAGCCGAGTGCCGGCTGCTGATCAGATAATGGTTCTGCCGAAACAAAGGCTGCCCCAGAACCACCGGGAAGAACTCGTCCTCGAACGCCAGCGCGAGATCCAGCCGGCTCTTCCCGACCTCCTCGCGCAGGAATTCACTGTCGCCGTCGATGAACTTCAGCGTGATCTTGGGGTATTTCGCCCGGCACTGCGCGATGAACGGTCCGACCAGCGTGGTGGAAAGCGACGCCGGCATGCCCAGGCCCACCAGCCCTTCGACATCGCCGACACTCGAACGGACGAGACCGGGGAGGTTTTCGAGCTTGCGCAGAATGGATGAAGCTTCCTCGTAAAGCTTCTCGCCGACCACCGTCGGCCTGACCCCGCGTGCGCTTCTCTGGAGCAGCGGTACGCCAAGGGAAGCTTCCAGCTCCACGATCTGCTGGCTGAGCGCGGGCTGCGCACGTGAATGGTCCGCGCCGCCTGCGAGAAGCTGCCGGCCTCGACAATCTTCACGAAATAATAGAGATGGCGGTATTGCATCCGCCGGCCCTCACCAGCCCTGGGATCGTGGAATCACCACCTAAAAGCGTGGCTACTGTCAAGTTTCATCGGCGTCGCGGCCACAGCCGAAATAGTATCAAATCGAACCAAACTTGTGGTAGTGGCGACACTCAAGCCGGCGATAGAACGTTGCTTGCTGTCGTGGTAACGGATCGATACGGGCCGGACAGCGTGGACGGCAAGGAAGTGGCATGACGCGAACGATCCAATGGCAGTACGGAAGTGATGAAGTCACGCTCGGTCTCGATGAGGCCGGCCACGGTGCCTCCGTCGTCCTTCTGCCGGCCCTGAGTTCGATCTCGACACGGCAGGAAATGCGCCTTCTGCTTGATCGGCTCGCTTTCCGTTTCCATGTCACAGCCGTCGACTGGCCCGGCTTTGGCGACCTGGCACGGCCATCCGCAAACTGGTCGCCGGATATGCTCTCTGCATTTCTCGACTGGTTCCTGACCGAGATCACCTCACCGCCTCACATCGTTGTCGCAGCCGGGCATGCGGCGACCTACGCGCTGCACCAGGCGGCCAACCATCGCGGCACGATCGAACGTCTCGTATTGATCGCGCCGACTTGGCGCGGACCATTGCGCACCATGATGAGTGGCGAGCGACCCTGGTTCGCCCGCATTCGCGCGGCGATCGATCAGCCTCTGATCGGCCCGCCGCTCTACCGGCTGAATGTCAGTCGCTTCGTGATCTCGAAGATGGCGCGCGGGCATGTGTACAGCAATCCCGATTGGCTCACCGGCGATCGCCTCGCCGCGAAGCTTGCCGTCACGCGAGCGGAAGGCGCCCGCCACGGTTCGGTGCGTTTCGTCACCGGCGCCCTCGACCGCGTCGACAATCGCGCGGCGTTCCTCGATCTCGTGCGTCGCGCAGATATTCCGATCCTTGTCATCTACGGCGCCGAGACGCCGCCGAAATCGCGCGCGGAGATCGAGGCCCTCACCGGGCTCCCGAACGTCCAGGTCAAGCAACTGCCAAAGGGCAAGCTCGCCGTCCACGAGGAGCTGCCGGATGTTGTCGCCGACGAAATTCTGGCGATGTTGTCAGGGTGATTTCAGCCATCATCCCCGCCGTTCGATTATTGGGTCAGAACCGATGATCTGAACCTGTTGCCCAGGGCACAGCTAGGGGCTTGGTAAACGCAGTCCACCGGTTCCAGCAGATCGTCTGTCAAGTGTGATCGGCTGCCATTGTACCTGTGCAAGCGGTGCGCTTTCGGGGTAGGTTTGAGGCACGCAACGGCCTTGCAAATTTTACTGGAGGCGGAACGACAAATGCCGACAAAAGATCCGGTCAACTGGATGTTGTCTGAAGCGATCGAATCGCTCGCGCGCGCCGAACGGCTGCATCGAAGATTGTTCAGCCTGCAGCCGGCCGGCCCGCGCGAACCCAGTTGGGAGCCTCCGATCGACGTGCTGGAGACCGATCGGGAGCTGTTGATCTTCGTGGCGCTGCCCGGCGTCGATCCCGATCAGGTGGTGGCGATCATCGAGAACGGCGTGCTGATCATCAAAGGGCACCGGATATTGCCCGCGGAGCTCCGCGATGCGCTGATCCACCGGCTCGAGCTGCCGCAGGGCGGGTTCGAGCGCCGCATTGCGTTGCCGGCCGGACGCTACGCCGTGAGCCGGACCGCCTCGAATGGATGCGTCGTGTTGCGTCTGTCGAAATCCGTGTGAGAATTCATGATGTCGCCTGATAGTCAAAATCCCGGTTCGGCCACCGCCGGTGCGAAAGTGGAATCGGTCACGATCCCCTCGGATGCGCTGATCATCGTCGCGGTCCGCAACATTGTATTGTTTCCGGCCGTGATCGCTCCGGTCGCCATCGCCCGCGCGAAGTCGATCGCCGCCGCGCAACAGGCACTGCGCGAACAGCGGCCGATTGGAATCCTGCTGCAGCGAAACGCCGACATCGACGATCCCACGCCGGACGACCTGCACCGCGTCTGCACGATCGCCAATATCGTCAGGTACATCACCGCGCCCGACGGAACCCATCACATCGTCTGCCAGGGCGTGCAGCGCGCCCGCATCCTTGATTTCCTGCCTGGCACGCCATTCCCCGCGGCGCGTGTGCTTCACATTCCGGAGCCAACGACGACGTCGCCCGAGATCGAGGCGCGCTTTATGAATCTGCAGAGACAGGCCGTCGAGGCGGTCCAGCTCCTGCCGCAGGCGCCGCCCGAGCTGGTCGGCGCTTTCCAGGCAACGACATCTCC
The DNA here is from genome assembly GCF_004296405.1 of Bradyrhizobium sp. Leo170. Taxonomy (GTDB): domain Bacteria; phylum Pseudomonadota; class Alphaproteobacteria; order Rhizobiales; family Xanthobacteraceae; genus Bradyrhizobium. Next base: position 7,810 of record NZ_PSRR01000059.1, on the reverse strand, counting down.
CGGCGCACTCGCCGATCTCACGGCGTCTTATATGGACATCAAGCCGCAGGAGAAGCAAGAGATCCTCGAGACCATCGACCTCGCCGCCAGGATGGACAAGGTTTCGCGCTATCTCGCCGAGCGGCTCGAAGTGCTGCGGCTGAGCAACGAGATCGGCCAGAAGACCAAGGCTGCCCTCGACGAGCGCCAGCGCGAAGTGCTGCTCCGCGAGCAGATGGCCACCATCCAGCGCCAGCTCGGCGAAGGCGAAGGCAAGGCGCAGGAAGTCGCGGAATTGAGCGCGGCCATCGACAAGGCGAAGATGCCGTCCGAAGCCGAAGGCCAGGCGCGCAAGGAGCTGCGGCGCTACGAGCGGATGCCTGAAGCCGCCGCCGAAGGCGGCATGGTTCGCAGCTATCTCGACTGGCTGATCGATTTGCCCTGGGCGCTGCCAGACGAAAAGCCGATCGATATCCGCGAGGCCCGGCGCATCCTCGATGAGGATCATTTCGGGCTGGAAAAGATCAAGGCGCGGATCATCGAATATCTCGCGGTCCGCAAACTGGCGCCGCATGGCAAGGCGCCGATCCTGTGCTTCGTCGGACCGCCCGGCGTCGGCAAGACCTCGCTCGGCCAGTCGATCGCGCGCGCCATGGACCGGCCGTTCGTGCGCGTCAGCCTCGGCGGCGTCCATGACGAAGCCGAGATCCGCGGGCACCGCCGCACCTATATCGGCGCCCTGCCCGGCAATATCATCCAGGGCATCAAGAAGGCCGGCTCCCGCGCCTGCGTCATGATGCTCGACGAGATCGACAAGATGGGACGCGGCATCCAGGGCGACCCGTCGGCGGCGATGCTCGAGGTGCTCGATCCCGAGCAGAATTCGACCTTCCGCGACAACTATCTCGGCGTGCCCTTCGATCTTTCACGCGTCGCCTTCATCGCGACCGCGAACATGCTCGATACGGTTCCGGGACCGCTGCTGGACCGGATGGAGATCATCAGCCTGCCCGGTTACACCGAGGATGAAAAGCTCGAGATCGCGCGGCGCTATCTGGTGCGCCGCCAGCTCGAGGCCAACGGTCTCAAACCAGAGCAGGCGACAATCGAGGACGAAGCGCTGCGCTCGATCATCAAGGGCTACACGCGGGAAGCCGGCGTCCGTTCGCTCGAACGCGAAATCGGCAAGGCGCTGCGCCATGCCGCGGTGCAGATCGCGGAGGGCAGCTCAGCCAAGGTGACGCTCGGCGCTCGGGATCTCACGACCGTGCTCGGCCAGCCGCGCTTCGAAGGCGAGATCGCGCTGCGCACCAGCGTGCCCGGCGTTGCGACCGGGCTTGCCTGGACACCGGTCGGCGGCGACATTCTCTTCATCGAAGCAACACGCGTGCCCGGCAGGGGCGGCCTGATCCTCACCGGCCAGCTCGGCGAGGTCATGCGCGAAAGCGTGCAGGCGGCGTTGACACTGGTGAAAAGCCGCGCCGCGCAGCTCGGGATCGATCCGTCGCTGTTCGAGAAGAGCGATATCCATGTCCACGTGCCCGCGGGCGCCACGCCGAAAGATGGTCCGAGCGCCGGCGTCGCGATGTTCACCGCGCTGTCCTCGCTGCTCACCAATCGCACGGTCAGGCACGACACCGCGATGACCGGCGAGATATCGCTGCGCGGCCTGGTGCTGCCGGTCGGCGGCATCAAGGAGAAAGTCGTCGTGGCCGCGGCCGCCGGCCTGACCCGGGTGATGCTGCCGGCGCGCAACCGGCGCGACTTCGACGACATTCCGCAAGGCGCGCGCGACAAGCTGGAGTTCATCTGGCTGGAGCGCGTCGACGATGCGATCGCGCAAGTGTTGGAGCCGGCGAAATAGCCGGCCAACGCAATGGAAAATGCACCGGGCACGCGGCTCTTCGCGTGCCCCTCAATCCTTGCCCTTGGTCTTCACGAGATAGCTGACGATCGCGGGCACGTCCGCCTCGTCGATCGGCGCCTTGTAGGCGTTGATCATCTTGTGCACCTCAGCTTCCCAGGTCGCCTTGGGCAGCGGCGGCTGGTTCAGCACCATGTCGGGCGAGTGGCAGGCGAGGCAATTGTTGTTGATCGCCGCGGCGCTGGAGCCGCCGGGGAACAAGGCATCGCCTGCCGGCAGCTCCACCGTCGTCGATTTGATCGTCGGCAGATCCTGAACCCAGGCCGGCGTCGAGGAGAGCAGCGCACTTCCGAAGCAGCCGATCGCAGCCAGATATTTCAGCATGATCAGCTCCTAGAATGCCTTGACCTGCACGGTTTCGATGACGTTGCGCATGAAGCCACTGCCATTCCAGTTCGGCGTGTCCGGCTGGACCTCGCCTGCGGAATTGGTGCAGCGGACCATCAGCGCGTGATCGCCTTTATCGGCAAGCGCAAAGTCCGTCTGCCACTGGCGAAAGCCGTACTTGCCGAAATCATCGCCAAGCTTGGCCGGCTGCCATGACTTGCCACCGTCGCTGGAAAACTCGACCTTGGCGACGCCGGTGTCACCGCCAAAGGCGATGCCGCGAGCGGGCACGCGCGTGCCTGCGGTGAACGATGCGCCATCAGTGATATTGGTGAAGAATGAGCGCGGCACCATGCGGTTGATCGGCACCATCTTCACGCCGCTCTGTCCCGGCACGATGCTGGCGTGCGGCGTATCGGGAATCGTGTACGCGACGGCCATCCAGTAATTATCGTCCGGCTTGTCGAGCACTTCGATGTCGCTCAGCATCTTGATCCAGTAGGTCGAGTACCATCCCGGCACGATCAGGCGCAGCGGGAAACCGTTGAGCAGCGGCAGTTGCTCGCCATTCATGGCGTAGGCGATCATCACTTCACCATCGCGGGCATGATCGATCGCAAGCGACTTCCGGAAGGTCGGAGCGTCCAGGACGACAGGCTCGTCCAATCCCTTGAAGCGGACCTGAACGGCGCCGGCCTTGACGCCGGCGCGATCCAGCACGTCCTTCAGCCGTACGCCGGCCCATTTGGCGTTGCCCATCGCGCCATTCGCCCATTGCGCGCCGGGCACGCGCGGCGAGAAGAAGCCGCGCGAATTGCCGGAGCATTGATTGACCGCGGCAAGCTCCACGCGCGGCAGGTCGCGCAGGATGTCCGATATCGACAGCGACAGCGTCCGATCGACATGCCCGCGCACCGCAAGCCTGAACGCGTTCACGTCGACCGAATTCGGGATCTCGGCCCAGTGCCAGCGCACGTAGAACTGATCGTTCGGCGTGAAGACGCCGCGGTCGAACACTTCCATCGGCGTTTCGAGCAGCGCCGGCCGCACCCGCTGCAGAATCATGTCGCCTTTTTGCGGAAAAGCATGCGTGATCGGCCGTTCCCGCGGCCCGCTGGCAAACGGCAATTTGACCATTTCTTCGGCGAAGGCCGGCGATACGGCAAGCGACAGACCGGCAATTCCAATGTTCCGGAGCACAGTACGGCGCGACGGACGTTCAGTGGGGGCGGAGCGAGCGGGATGCAGGTTTCGCAGCGAATGGCTGAGCGCATCTTCCTTGTCGTTGCGCATCAGAGCTTCCTCCTTGGGCAAGCGGCACTGAGCCCATCGGCACCGCCCATTGCAAATCCGAACAATAGCATACCCCGCCTGGTGTCGACGGGACATCTGGGTATTTCGAATTTGCCTGCTACCGAGGCAGCGAATCGCGCAACATCGTACGACACGCGGCCGATCAGGCCGCCAGCGCGTCCTGGTTGATTTCACCCTTGGCAAGCGTCGTCAGCAATTCGTCCGCCCGCTTTTCTTCATCGAGCGCGCCGTGCAGCAGCCGCTGGTCCTCACGAAGGTTGAGCTGGCCCGCAAGCGCGGCCACGCTTCCATAGGCTGCGATCTCGTAATGCTCGAGCTTCTGTGCGGAGGCGATCAGGCCGGCGTCGCGAAGGTAGCCGTCCTTCAGGATTACGCACATCTTCTCGGTCTCATGGATCAGCGCCTGCATGGCCTGATCCGTATGTTGCTCTGCGGCGGCGTCGTGCTTCTGCAGGATCGACCGCAGCCGCTCCTCCTGCATGATGGTTTCCCGCTGATGCCGCTCCAACGCAGCCCTTAGCGAAGGATGCGAGGCCGCTTTGGCCATAAGCAGCAACGCCTCGCCAAGCTGCTGCTCGACGCTGACAAGTTCCTGCAATTCGGCAAGGTACATGTCCTTGAATGTCGTGATCTCCATAGTGGTATCCTTTCGAACGGACCGCCGGCCAGCCGGCCGCCGCGGCCCTCAAGTGCAATCGCCGATCGGGTTGAAGGTAGCCCCGGCGAAGCTGCGCTCCCTCTCCCGCTTGCGGAGGAGGGCTGGGGTGGGGTGCCTCTGCATTGGGACTCCCCGAGTGGAGAGAGCCCTCACCCGGCGCAACGCCATAGCCGAGGCTCCGCTTCGGCGTTCTCTAAGGACGGCCGCCGAAGGCGGCCTCCGCCTCTCCCGCAACCGGGAGAGGTGAAGATTCAGCCTGATCGGATCATACTCAAGCTGACCATTCAACGAAGGGAACCAGTTCCCGGTTCCTAAAATGGCATGCCGACGCGGCTCACGCCCGATAGAGATAAAGATAGTTCGGCGAGAACAGCGCCGTGCTCTTGAGCGCATCCAGGTCGGTGATCGTCAGCGTCCGTTCGCGCAGCAGGATCAGGCCGGAGCTGCGCAAGTCCTGCAGCGTGCGGTTGAGATGGACCACCGAGAGGCCGGTCGCGTCGGCCAGATCCATCTGGGTCACCGGAAAGGCGCAGGAATTGCCGTCGATCAGGCCGACCGGCCGCAACCGTTCATAGATCTCGCATAGCAGATGCGCTACGCGCTCGAGCGCCAGCCGACGGCCGAGATTGATCGCCCATTCGCGCTGGATCGCGCTGCTCACCAGCGTCTCGCACCAGAACGCCTCCGCGACCGAACGGTCGTCCGCGACCAGCGCCTCGAACTGCGCGCGTTTGACCTCGGCATAGACCACTGGCGTTAGGCTCGCGATGGAATGATCCATCACCGGTAGCAGATAGGTGTAGGCGTCGCAGGTCTCTCCCGGCAGGATGAAATTGACGATCTGGCGCCTGCCGTCCTCCAGCGTCTTGTAGCGGCACAGCCAGCCCGACAGGATGATCCGCACGCCGTGGACCGCATCGCCCTCGCAGATCAGGTCCTCGCCCGCGCCGACATGCTGCATGCCCTCGCGTATCGCCCGTTCCAGCGCAGCGACACCCTCGTCCGACAAGGGCCGCAGCGCATTCAGTCGCCGGATCACCGGCTGCGCCAGAATTCCCTCGACGGGTGGGGGATGCATCTAGCTGTCCAGTACCGGCGTGTGGATGGTTCGCCGGCTCAAGGGAATGATGATGGTGCAGTGAAGGCCGCCAGCATTGAACATCATCATGGTCTGTCCCTTGAACTCGAACGCCAGCGTCCGCTCCAGCAGTTCGGTGCCAAAACCCTTGCGCGGCGGCGGCGCGACGGACGGGCCGTTCCGCTCGCGCCAGTCGAAAACCAGCCGTGGCGGATTGACCGCCTCGTCGATCCGCCAGCTTATCTCGATGCGCCCTGAAGGCTGGCTCAGCGCACCGTATTTCAGCGCATTGGTCGCAAGTTCATGGAGGGCAAGCGCGAAAGTTTCCGCGGCCTTTGACTGGAAACGCACTTGCGGGCCGGAGACGCGCAATTGCTCGCCTTCGCGGGCATTATAGCCGAGCAACTCCTCGATGACGAGGTATTCGAGATCGACGCCGCCTTCGGGGTCGCGGATCACCAGCGCCTGGGTCCGTGCGAATGCGTTCAGGCGGCCGTCGAGATGGGCGGCATATTCGTCGACGCTCGAGCTGGTTTCGGCGGAGCGGCGCGCGATCGAGCGGATCACGCCGAGCGTGTTGCGGACGCGGTGCTGAAGCTCGGCGAGCAGCAGCCGCTGCCGCTCCTCCGCGCGCGTGATCGCGGTGACGTCGATGAAGGTGATGACCACGCCGGCAATGAAATTGCCGATACTCCGGTACGGCAGGATGCGGACGACGTAGCGCGTGCCGCTGTCGGGCGCACTTAGTTCGCGCTCGGCGCTGGCGAGCGTACGCAGCACGCGGCGAACGTCGTCATAGAGCTCCTCGATCGGAATGCGCGCCTTGATCTGCGCGATCGGCCGGCCGACGTCGGTTTCGACCAGATGCAGCACCTGGGTGATCGCGGGCGTGAAATTCATCACCTTGAGGTCATTGTCGAGGAATACGGTCGCGATCTGCGTGCCTTCAAAGAAGTTCTTCAGATCGCTGGTGGCGCGCGCCAGCTCCTTGACCCGGTGCGCCAGCTCGCCATTGACGGTTGCCAGCTCCTCGTTCAGCGCCTGATATTCCTCGTTGGAGGATTTCAGCGCCTCGTTGGTGCTTTCGAGCTCCTCAATGGTGGCCTGCAGCCGCTCGCGCGTCGTCAGCAATTCGCTTTCCAGCCGCTCGACGTGCTCGGGCCTGACCAGCGCATTGGGATTATTCTCCTTGTTGTCGGCGACGCGGGCCGGGGGCACTTCAAACCCCTGCCTCTCCTCCAGCCGCCGCAGATGGCGGGCATAGATCTGGATGTGCTCGGGGATCTGATCGGGCGGCAGCACGTAATCGGCGATCGCGGCCGCATGATTGCTGTCGGCGAGTTGATCGACATGATCGCCAGCGACCCGCTCGGCGATGGCCAGCCCGCCATGGTCCTTCAGGGTCTCAACGCCCAGCGTCCCGTCGCCGCCAGTCCCGGCAAGGACGACCCCGATCGCCTCCTCGGCGCGCTCCTCCGCGAGCGATACCAGGAAGCTGTCGATCGTGGCGCGTTCGCCTGGCGCCTGCGCGGCCCCGCGGATCGCAAGACGACCGCCCTGGATCGTGGCGATCCTGTCGACGGGGCAAAGATAGATCGTGCCGCCTTCGATCATGGCGCCGTCCTGGATCTCGGAGAGCCGGCTGCCTTCCGGTCGCTGCAGCATCTCTCGCAGCCGTCCGTCGTCGAACGCCTCGCGGCGCTGCAACACCAACACGATGGCCTGGTCGGAATTGAGCGCCAGCCTCGAGAAGAACCGCTCGATACTGTCCATCGCACCGGCAGACGCTCCGACGCCGATGATCAACGGTGCCTTGGCCCGACGTCTACCGTCCGCTGATTCCGATCCGACTTCACTCATGGGGCGGCGGCTCTCGCTGTTCTGTCAGGGCCTGATTTGGCGTGGCAAAAACCATGCACATAGCGAAGCTTGACGCTATCCCAACGGTGACTACGGCGAAATAACGCGTGAGGGCGCCGCCCAACGCAACCCCGCCATAACGCATTGAGGACGCCCATACCGGCGCGTCCAGCTAGGAAGATCGGCCCGCAGCGATCAATTCGCATCCGAGTTGCACAGGTTAGTGCGCCGGTTCCAAAATGCTGCCACGCTGCTTGGCCTCGGAGCATCGGGCGGGTTGCATCATGAATGAACTCGACGAACGGATTGAGCAGCTCGAGCGCAGAGCCGCGGAAAGCACGCTGATTGCCGACCTCTCGCCAAGACGGGAAATCCGGATCCACAACACCCGTCTGGCCGACGAACTGCGGCAGGTCGCTGCCGAACTCAAGATGCTGCAGTCGGAGAGACCTTGGGCGGCCTGAGCGGCGGGTGTGCTCGCGAACGGTATTCGTCTGGAGACGCGCTCCTTACTATGAGGGGGCGATATTGCATGCGCGGCAGCGCGAAATATCCAAGCGATTCCAACGTGATTTGCCCCGTCCAGCCGTGCAGCGAAAAATAAACCGCTTAACCCGTCGGGCAAATCACGACTATGACTCCGCGCGTCTCACGGCGGATGAGGGGCGGC
>NZ_PSRR01000058.1 GCF_004296405.1 Bradyrhizobium sp. Leo170 | reverse complement strand
CAACCGGCGTTTCGCCCTTGGCCTGCTCGCGACCGATTTCGCGGCGCGGCCAGGCAAAATCGTCGGCGCGGCCGGCGGGCGGCGCGAGCGGTTCGCCCTTCACCAGGGTTCGTGCCGTGAGCGGATCGACCGCGGCTGGACGCGAGCCGGGCCCGCCGAGCAACTGATCGGTGCCGACGGAGGAGGCGACCAGCGGCACGATTGGTCCGGCCAATGGCCGCGCAGGCTGGCCGGGCGCAGCATTGGCGTCCGGCGTCGCCGGCTCGGTCGGCAGCGCGACCGGTGTGGAACGCGCGAGCAGCCGTGTCACCTCGCGCTCCACGTAATGCGCCAGCTTGCGCGCGCCGGCCTTGGTGAAGAAGACGCCGTCCGAGGTGCGGAGCTGGCGGGTCTGGCCTTCGAAATCCGGGCCCTTCTGCATGAAGCGACCGGCCTCGTCGACGAAGCCGTCCCAGACATCGACATAGGTGATGCCGGCCTTGGCCGCGCCTTCCCGGTACAGCGCATCCAGGAACAGCATGTCCGACGTTCCCTTCTGGCCGCGGATCGCCGGCAGGCCGACCCACAAGACGGGCACGCCCTTGCTCTTCAGCACGCCGATCAGTTCGTCGATCTTCTTGTTGTAGAGCTCGACCCAGCGTTCGTCGCGGAATTCATAGACGCCGTTCGCCGAACGCGCGCTCCGCTCTGGCGTCGCGGCCTGCGGCGCGTCGGCGGCATCCTCGGGCGACAATTCGGTATCGACCGGCTTGTCATCCGGCTTGGCGGTGCCATCCGAAGGCTTGGTGTCCTTCGCATGGGTGTTCTTGTCATCCTTCTTCTCGGTTTTCTTGTCGTCCTTCTCGACGACAGGCTCGCGGATCGAGACACGGTCATTGAGGCCGAGTATCACCACGATCGCATCCGGCTTTTCGGTGGCGAGGATGCTCCGCGCGGCGGCGGCCCAGTCGGAGGGCTCGCCCTTGGGCTGGTATTTGATCAGGCCGGACACGGTCTTGTGCTTGCGGATCACGCCCATGTCGGGCTGTTCGGAATAGGTGTCCTCGAGGCCATAGGCGAGCCAGTCCGCCATGGCATCGCCAAGCACCAGCACGTTGCGCTCCGGCGCCGTGTCGCGCTTCGCCGGCGGTGGCGCTCGCGAAAAATCCTGACGCGGAGCCTGTTGCTGCTGCTGTTGTTGCTGCGGCGCATGCTGGAAGGGAGCGAAGAAATCCCCGCCGAACCAGCCGCCGCCATTGTTGCGCGGCGCCTGGCGCTGCGGTGGGCCGCCAAAGCCCGGAAAGCCGAAGAACTGCGCCGAGGCGGGACCGGCGATCCCGACCAGAAGCGCGATCGCAACCGCGAGCGCGACCAGCGGGCCGCTCTCGGTGAACACGCGCAGGAAGGACTTTGGCTTCGGCATCAAAGCTCGGTCGAAATGGATTTTGAAGACAACGCCATACTAGCGGAATCGGGCCTCAAGCGGGCATATTTTCCAGCATGGATCCGGCACCCGCCCAAGTCGTCAAGGCGGCGGCCAAACAGCGGTATTTAGGTGATTTTTTGGGGTCCTATCGCCCCCTCAGGCGCTCCAGCATGTCGGAGGTGGCAAATCCGTCGGCGGGCGTTCCGATCGAGGCCTGGAAACTGCGCAGCGCTTCCCTGGTCTGGCCGCCGATCTGGCCGTCCGGCGTGCCGCGGTAGAAGCCGCGCTGGGCGAGCAGTTGTTGCAGTTCCAGCCGTTCGGCGCGCGACAGCACCCGTTCCTGGCGTGGCCAGGGCTGCACGAAGGGCGGCCCGCCGCGCAGGCGGTCGGCGAAATGGCCGATCGCCAGCGCATAGGCCTCGGCCGGGTTGTACTTCATGATCACCCGGAAATTCTGCATCATCAAAAAGCCCGGGCCTTCGGCGCCGGCAGGGGCGAGCAGATAGGCCTTGTCGGTCGAGCGCGGGAACGGCTGGTTGTTGGCGCGCCGCAGTCCCTGCTGCTGCCATTGCGCGAGCGTCATCGCCTTGGCGCGGTCGGCCATCATGTAGTTGAAGTCCTTGGGAACGACGACTTCGTAGCCCCAGCTCTGGCCGGTCTGCCAGCCGTCCTTTTTCAGGTTGTTGGCGGTCGAGGCGATCAGATCGGCCGGGTTGTCGACGACATCGCGCCTGCCGTCACCGTCAGCATCGACCGCGAAGCGCTTGAACGCGGTCGGCATAAACTGCGTTGGCCCGAAGGCGCCGGCCCAGGAGCCGCGGAGCTGCTCAGGGCGCAGATCGCCACGATTGAGGATCTCCAGCGCCGAGAGGAATTCGTCCTTGAAGTAGTCCTGCCGGCGGCCGATGCAGGCGAGCGTGGCGGTCGATTGCACCACGCTGCGGTCGCCCATCTGGGTCGAATAATTGGATTCGATGCCCCAGATCGCCGCGATCGCGTAGCGGTCGACGCCATAGGCTTTTTCCGCGGCGTCGAATTGCGCCTTGTACTTGGCGAGGATCTCGCGGCCCTTGGCGAGACGGTTGTCGTTCACGAGGATGTCGAGATAGTCCCAGATCGCCTTGGTGAATTCGGGCTGCGAATCCAAGAGATCCATGATGCGCAGGTCGGGCGTGAGCCCCGCGATGAAGCGCTCGAAATTCTCGCGTGTGACGTTGCGTCGCGCCGCGTCGGGCCACATCGAGGCGACACAATTGTCGAAATTGGCCGCTGCCTGCCGAATCGCGGCCGCCGTCATCAGCGGGTGACCGGACGCGCCGTCCTCGCCGCTCCAGGGCGGAGCAGAGCCGTCGGTGCCAACGGCAGCCTCCGGTGGGGGCGAGGATTTGGATCCCGGAAACAAGCCGCCGAGCAGATCCGCGAGCCCGCCCTGGGACTGAGCGAGAGCCTGATTGGAAACAAGCAGAACCGCCGCGACTATCATCGCGATGGTTCGGCTCTTGGTCGCTGTTCCCGTCCGCCGCATGGCTCGATCTGCCCGTTCCAACGATTGGTTCAGAAGGCCTTGTGACGGTTTCCAACAGCTTAACAAAGGCGAGATTTTGTTTTGATCTGTCACAACGACAAAAGCGACGTGGCATCACACATCCGCCTTTGTTCCCGGCTGCAAACCGGATAGCAAGATGCGATATCCGTCTCACACATTTCAAGGCGCCCGACATTCCCATGAGAATCCGTAAAGCCGTCTTCCCCGTCGCCGGTCTCGGCACCCGGGTCCTGCCCGCCACCAAGGCAATGCCGAAGGAAATGCTGACCATCGTCGACAAGCCGCTCATCCAATACGTGTATGACGAGGCGAAGGAGGCCGGGATCGAGCATTTCGTCTTCGTCACCGGCCGCAACAAGGCCACCATCGAGGACCATTTCGACCGGATGTTCGAGCTCGACACCACGCTGGTTGCGCGCGGCAAGAAAGCGGAGATGGATGTCCTGGCGCAGAACCAGCCCGAAGCGGGCGCCGTCAGCTTTACCCGCCAGCAGGCGCCGCACGGGCTCGGTCACGCGGTGTGGTGCGCCCGCGACATTATCGGCAATGAGCCTTTTGCGGTGGTGCTGCCGGACGAGCTGGTGCTGAACACGCCGGGCTGCCTCGCCCAGATGATCGAGGCTGCGGGCAAGCTCGGCGAGAAGTCAAACCTGATCGCGGTCGAGGAGGTGCCCGACCATCTCACCCACCAATACGGCATCTGCGGCGTCGGGCCGCGCCACGCCCATCCCACGATGTTCGAGATCAACGGCATGGTGGAGAAGCCGCCGAAGGGCACGGCGCCCTCCAACCTCTCGATCACCGGCCGCTATATTTTGCAGCCGGAGATTTTCGAAATCCTGGCGACGCAGGAGCGCGGCGCCGGCGGCGAGATCCAGCTCACCGATGCCATGATCGGGCTGGCGAAGACGCAGAAATTCTATGGCGTGGAGTTCGAAGGCGAGCGCCACGATTGCGGCTCCAAGGCCGGCTTCCTGCGCGCCAACCTCGCCTATGGCCTGCGCCGCCCCGAACTGCGCGACGGCCTGCTGGCGGAGATGAGGAAGTATATGGAGAAGTAGTGTCCAACTTGCTGTCTATCGCTGTCATTGCGAGCGAAGCGAAGCAATCCATTTCGCCACTTGCGGAGCCATGGATTGCTTCGCTGCGCTCGCAATGACGAGTGCGGGAAGAGAAATGGCAGAGGCAGCGTTCGACAAGGTCAAGGCCGGGCTGGATGAGGCCAAAGCCTATCTGGATCGGTTACGAGACCGACGCAAAGACTTAGCCGACGCTCCGGCTGAGAAATGTCAGGCTCCGACTGAGAAGCAGTGACGCGGCGCCTCACGCTACCAGCGACAGCGCCTGCAGGCTGGCGACCACGCTCTGGTTGCGGCCATTGGCCTTGGCGGCATAGAGCGCCCTGTCGGCGGCTTCCACCAGATCGCTCCAGTTCTGGCCGGCCAGAGGCGTGAGACTCGCGACCCCGATGCTGACCGTGGTGATGGTCTCACCGTCGCACCATTGCTCGACTTTTCGGCGGATCATCTCCGCCACGCCGAATGCTTCCACGGCGCTCTGGCCGGGCAGCAGCACTGCGAATTCCTCGCCGCCCAGGCGTGCCGTGCAATCGCCGGCGCGCCGGACCGAATCCGAAATGCAGATCGCGATGCCGACCAGCACTTGGTCGCCGGCCTGGTGACCATAGGTGTCGTTGAAGGCCTTGAAATGGTCGGCGTCGATGATGAGCAGCGCGAGCGGCGTCTCATGCCGGCCGGCGCGGCGCCATTCCGTATCGATATCGGCATCGAACTTGCGCCGGTTTCGCAGGCCGGTCAGTGCATCGGTGGTCGCAAGCTCCTCGAGCTTCTCCTCGGCCTCGGCGCGGCGGCCGATCTCGCGCGCCAGGAACAGCGTGGTGCCGAGCACGAACAGGACCAGTGCCGCCATGATGGCGCCGATCCGGGTCGCCTCCTTGCGCCAAAGGCTGAAGACGCCGTCCAGGGGTTTTCCGACCACGGTGAACAGCGGGCCGTTTCCGCTGCGACGGACATAGAGCCGCGGGGTCGGGTCGATCGGGCCCGCACCGGAGTAGGAGCCGTTGTTCTTCAGATTGTCCGACGTCCAGTTGGGTCGCTCCGCCAGATTGGTGCCGATGACATCGAGATCGAACGGCGTGCGCATGATGATCGTGCGGTCGCGACGCAGCACGGTGATGGCGTCGCCGGGGGCAAGCGTCAGCCGTCCGAACAGTTCGTGGAAATAGCTGAAGCGGATCGAGCCTGCGACGACGCCGAGAAAGCTTCCGTCTTCACCGCTGATGCGCCGGCTCAGCACGATCGCGTAGGCCCCGCGGTGGAGCATCGGCTTTGAGACGTAGAGGCCGGTATAGGGCTGGTCGCGATGGATGTGGAAATATTCTTCGTCGCTGCGGTTCTCCGCCAGGGGATCGAGCGTCGATGCATCGTCCACCAACCGCCCCGTGCTGTCGAACACCTGGATCGCGCCAAAGTGCTTTGCGGTGGCTGCGTGGTCGAACAGGATCAGGTGCCGGACCTCCTTGCTGACGTCCTTGATCTCCGGCATTACCATGGCGCCGGCGACCGCGCGCAGCGAGAGGTCGAACAGTTCGATATTGCGGCCGATATCGGCGTCGATGCCTGAGGCGAGGTTTTCCAGCGTCTGCCGGGCCAGTTCCTCCTCGCCGTGGCGCATGTCGAGCATGACGCTGGTGCAGATGGTGGAAAAGCCGATCACGTCGCGACCGAGGAAGCGATCAGGAGCTTCGTCGATAGCCGCCAGCGCCGCTTTGCTTGTTGTCGCCGTTCGTGTGGCATGTTTCGTCCCGGGCCACCCTTCATGCACCGGAAACATTGTTGCGGCCTTAAGCGGCGACAGCGAACCGCGAATGGGTTAACGATTGGTTGGCGTGCATGACGTTTTTCGGCGATGGCGCGAGTCTTGAGGACCTGAAGTGAACGATTACGGCCCGTTGCGGGACTATCTGAAGAAGCAGACGCTGACCGAACTGGTGCTCAGCTTCGAGGAGATCGAGACCATCATCGACGCGTCGCTGCCGCGCGCGGCGCAGCGCGCCTCCTGGTGGGATAGCCTCCGCAGTCCACAGGAAAGGATGCCCCAGCGCGAAGCTTGTCTCGAGGCCGGCTACGCCGCCACGCGTCAGGCCGACGGCAACAGCGTGAAGTTCAAGCGGCTTCCTCGCGATGTCCGTCGTTCCCGCGAAGGCGGGAGCCCATAACTACAGGGCTTGTTGTGGCGCTCGGCCGTCGCAAACGTAAGGGTGGGCAAAGCGCAGCGTGCCCACCATTCCGGAACGAGAATGTGGAGAGATGGTGGGCACGCTGCGCTTTGCCCACCTTACGGGTCTCCGCGGGGCATGACAGTTGCCGGCTCAAGGCCGGGACGACGGATCAGCTCGCGGCTTCCAGCCGCTCCTCGGTGAGCAGGCGCATTGCGGCGTCGGCATCCATCGGCTCGCCGAAGGCGAAGCCCTGCGCGTATTCGCAGCCGAGCTGGTAGAGCTCGACCGCATCCGAATCCGTTTCCGCGCCTTCCGCCACCACGTCCATGCCGAGGTCGTGGGCGAGCGCGATGATCGATTTCAGGATCACGGGCCGCGTGCCGCGGCTGGTGGTGCGGACGAAGGACTGGTCGATCTTGATGGTGTCGAACGGGAAGCGCTGCAGGTAGGACAGTGAGGAGTGGCCGGTGCCGAAGTCATCCAGGGAGAGGCCGGTGCCGAGCTCGCGGATGCGCGCCAGCATCTGCGCGGCGTGCTCCGGATTCTCCATCACCAGCGATTCCGTCAATTCCAATTTCAGTGTGCCGCGCGCGACCGAGGAGCGCGACAGCACGGTCCTGATGTCGTGGATCAGGTCGTGGCGCAGCAATTGCCGCGATGAGACATTGACGGAGGCAAAGATCGGCTCGCGTGACCGCATCGCGCGCTGCCAGATCGAAAGCTGCCGCGCGGTCTGGTCCATCACGAAGGTGCCGAGGTCGACGATCAGGCCGATCTCCTCCGCGATGGAGATGAATTCGGACGGCGACATCCGCCCGAGTTTCGGATGGTCCCAGCGCGACAGGGCCTCGAAGCCGGCAATCGAACGGTCCTCGAGCCGCACGATCGGCTGGTAGAGGATCGTGATCTCCTGCCGCTCGATGGCGCGGCGCAGCTCGCTCTCCAGCGTCAGGCGGTCGGTCTTGCGCGCGCGCATCGCCGGCTTGTAGACGTCGATGCGGTCGCCGCCGATGCGCTTGGAGTGATACATCGCAAGCTCGGCGTCCTTGATGATCTCGTCGGTGAGCTGCGTCTGCGGGTCGGAGAGCGCCAGCCCGATCGAAGCGGTCAGGAAGATCTCGCGGTCGTTGAAGGCGATCGGCGCGCGGATGGTCTTGCGGATGGTTTCGGCAAAGGCGGTGATCCGCGCTGGGTCCTGCTCGGACAACAGGATCAGGCCGAACTGGTCGCCGGCCAATCGCGCCAGCGTGTCCTGCGGTTTGAGGATGCGGGTCAGGCGGCGCGCCAGCGTCAGCAGGATGGAATCGCCGACCGCCATGCCGACGGAGTCGTTGACCTGCTTGAAGCGGTCGAGGTCGATCACCATCAACGTCGGCCGCAGCGTCGGCACGGTCTTTGCGAGATTGGCGACCGCGCTGAGCCGGTCCATGAACAATTTGCGGTTCGGCAGGCCGGTCAGATTGTCGTGGACCGAGTCATGCAGCATCCGCTCTTCGGAATTCTTGATGTCGGTGACGTCGGTAAGCGTGCCGACCACGCGCGAGACCTCGCCGTCGGAGCCGACGACAGGCCGCGCCTTCAGCGCGAACCACATGAAATGGCCGTCCGGGGTGCGCAGCCGGAAATCCTGCACCAGGCGGCCGCGGCGCTGGTCGAGCACGCTGTCAAGTGCTGCACGGAAACGGTCCTGGTCGAGCGGATGCAGCACCTCCAGCCATTTCGCCGCCGGCCCTTCCAGCGTGCCGCGCTTCAGGCCGAGCAGCGCCTCGGTCTCGGGGCTGGTGAACACCTTGTCGGCAGAGACGTCCCAGTCCCAGATCAGGTCGCCGGAGCCGGTCAGCGCCAGCGCCCGCCGCTCGACATCGGAGACGACGCCCGTGGTGGCGCCGCCGCCGGCAAAGGCATGCTGCATCACCGTGAAGCCGATCAGCATCACTATCAGCACGAGGCCGCCGAGCAGCGCCGGACCAACGATGTCATTGGTGACACTGCCCGCCACCGTCATGCCGGCCGCGACCACCCAGACCACCAGCAGGAACCAGGTCGGGATCAAGAGAACGGCGCGGTCAAAACCGTGGGTCGAAAGATAGACGATCAGCGCAAAGCCGGCGAAGGCGATCATGACGAGCGACATGCGCGCGATGCCGGAAGCCACCGCGGGATCGAACAGCGCCAGCGCCACCAGCGATCCCAGGAACAGCAGCCAGCCGATGGTGATGTGGGAATAGCGCACATGCCAGCGGCTCAAATTGAGATAGGCGAACAGGAACACGAGCAGCGTCGCCGCCAATATCGCCTCGCCCGCCGCGCGCCAGACGCGCTCGGCGTTGTTCGACATGTCCAGCACCTTGCCCCAGAAGCCGAAATCGACGCCGATATAGACCAGCACCGCCCAGGCGAGCGCGGCGGCCGCCGGAAACATGATGCTGCCCTTGACCACGAACAGGATCGTCAGCACCAGCGCCAGCAGTCCGGAAATGCCGATCACGATGCCCTGGTAGAGCGTGAAGGAGTTGACCTTGTCCTTGTAGGACTCGGGCTCCCAAAGATAGAGCTGCGGCAGCTTGTCGGTGCGCAATTCCGCGACGTAGGTGACGACCGCGCCCGGATCGAGCGTGATGCGGAAGACATCCGCGGTCGGGCTCTCCTGCCGCTCGGGACGGTCGCCGACCGACGGTGTGATGGTGGCGATGCGCGACAGGCCGAGATCCGGCCAGAACAGGCCGGACGAGACGATGCGGTAATGTGGCGCGACGATCAGGCGGTCGAGCTGGTCATCGGTGTTGTTGGCGAGCGCGAACACCACCCAATATTGCCCGCCCTCGCGCGCGCGGACCTCGATGCGGCGGACGATGCCGTCGGTACCGGGCGCGGTCGAGACCTGGATGCGATCGGTGTCGCTGCGCTGGTGGTCGAGAACGGCGGTGAGATCGATCGCGGGCGCGTCGCTGCGGACGCTGACGGCATCAACTGCACGCGCCGGGGCCGCGCCGACAACCATCATGAGGGCCAGCGCAAGCGGCGCAAGCCACCTGATCAGACGCAATGTCAGTACTCCGCGCTTTCACGATTCATGCGGGCGAACCAGCGCCCTGCCGCTCCCGGATAAATGCCACGAAAGCGAAGGAAATCAAAGGGTTTCCGGTTGGGCCGGGCGGTGGAAGCGTTAAACGACCAACACAATTTTGCCAATATGCGCACTGGTTTCCATCCGCCGGTGGGCGTCGGCAGCCTTTTCCAACGGGAAAGTGCTGTCCATCAGCGGTTTTACCCGCCCCTCGCGGAGTAGCGGCATCACCTTGGCCTCGATCGCGGCGACCATCGCCGCCTTGTCCGCATGACTACGGGGGCGGAGCGTCGAGCCGGTATGGTGCAGGCGCTTCATCATCAGCTTTGCAAAATTGGCGCTCGCCTTCGGCGCTCCGGCCAGGAAGGCGATCTGCACGATTCGCCCTTCGACGGCGGCTGCGTCGTAGTTGCGATCGATATAGTCGCCGCCGACCATGTCGAGGATGACATTGGCGCCGGCGCCATCGGTTGCGGCCTTCACCTCGGCGACGAAATCCTCGCTCTTGTAGTTGATCGCGCGATCAGCGCCGAGCTTCAGGCAGGCCTCCGCCTTGTCCTGCGAGCCGACGGTGACGATCACCTTGGCGCCAAACGCTTTCGCAAGCTGGATCGCCAGGGTGCCGATGCCGGAGGAGCCGCCATGGATCAGCAGCGTCTCGCCTTTTTGCAGAGCGCCGCGCTCGAACACATTGTGCCACACCGTCATCAGCGTTTCGGGAAGTGCGCCGGCTTCCTCGATCGACAGTGACGGCGGCACTGTCATCGCTTGCGCGTCCTGCGCGATGCAATATTGCGCATAGCCGCCCCCGGCGACCAGCGACATCACGTTATCGCCGACCTTGTGCCTGCTCGCGCCGGGCCCGACCGCAACCACTTCGCCTGATATCTCGAGGCCGGGCAGGTCGCTGGCGCCGGGCGGCGGCGGATAGGAACCGGAACGCTGCGCCACGTCAGGCCGGTTGACGCCGGCCGCCTTCACCTTGACCAAGATTTCGCCTTGGCCCGGCTCCGGCACCGGGCGCGTCTCCGGCAGCAATACTTCCGGCCCGCCGGGCTTGCTGATGCCGACGACGGTCATTTGCGCGGGCAGCTTTTCCATGGTTTTTCCTTGGCGAAATGGGAGGATTCCAGACGCGGCACGTTGATTACCCAGCCTGCATCGCGCTGGCAACCGCTGCAACGGGATCGTGACAGAGCATGACCGGAAAGTGGAGACCGGCTTTTCATGCTTAGGGCAAAACACGGAGGAAGCGCATGGCGATGGAAGATGACGAGCGGCCGCGGAAGAAGATTTCGCACGAGATCGGGCAGGACCTGTCGCTGCTCTCGGTCGAGGAATTGAGCGACCGCATGGCGATGCTCTCGGCCGAGGTCGAGCGCCTGCGCGAGGCGGTCACCAAGAAGCGCGCCTCGAAGGACGCCGCCAACAGCTTCTTCAAGTCGTAGCGCTCACCCGTAGCCCGGATGGAGCGCAGCGTAATCCGGGACACCGGTGCATCCGGCTCGCACCGGTCCCCGGATTGCGCTGCGCTCCATCCGGGCTACGAAACTGGAGGCCTGTCCCAAACTAGGCCAATGGCCGATATGGCAAACGAAGCTTAAACAAAATCGCTCATTTACGATCAATTAAGCTTTCTCGTTTATGACTGCATCGTCCTCGTTTGGACACCGAGTGGCTCCTGTCCACTCTGTTTGACGCCTCCCTGTTATCAACTTCAAAGCCGCCGGAAACGGCGGCTCTTTTTTGGCGTTGTCACAGGCTTGTCGTTTCCAGCATTTGGCTGGAAACCATAATTCCGCTTGCGGCTGGACTCTTCGTCCCGCAAGCGCAATGATTTGTTCATCATAAAGCTGGCGCAAAGCCGGCGGTGTTCAAAATCAAAAGTGGCGTGAGGGCGTTAACCATGCTGGAGCGGTCGTATAGCGATTCCGCGCTTGTTCTGTTCAGCGAGCGGCTGACCAATTCTGCGGCATTCGGAGCTTTGTTCCGCGAGGGCATGGATCTGGTCGAGGAGACCGCCGCCTATCTCGATGGCGACGGCCGCAGCCAGGCCAAGGCGCTGGAACGGTCCGTCAGCCTGACCTATGCAACCGAAAGCATGCGCCTGACCACCCGTTTGATGCAGCTTGCCTCCTGGCTGCTGCTCCATCGCGCGGTGAAGGAAGGCGAGATGACGCTGACCCAGGCCAATCGGGAGAAGACCAAGGTGAAGCTCTCCGCGGCCGATCCGGGCTCGGCGGAACTGATCGAGAAACTCCCGCAACAATTGCAGGACCTGATTTCCCGCTCGATGAACCTCCAGGCGCGCGTGCGCCGGCTCGACAGCACGATCCATGCGCCGCAGGCTGATCGCGCCGCGATCGGCAACCCGCTGGTGCCGCAGCTCAACCGCCTGAAGGCCGCGTTCGAGCGGTAACGGCCGTTTCCCGTCGACCCCCGTCATTGCGAGGAGCGAAGCGACGAAGCAATCCATGCCGCAGCGAGCGGAGAGATGGATTGCTTCGCGTCGCTCGCAATGACGCGTGAAAACAGAAACGCCCCTGACTTGGCAGGGGCGTTTGTCGGACGATAACAGGAAAGAGCGAGCCTTTGCGCGCTCACTCCTTTTTCAAAAAGCCGGAAAACTTCTTCTGGAACCGCGACACGCGGCCGCCGCGGTCGAGGAGCTGCTGCGAGCCGCCGGTCCAGGCCGGGTGCGACCTGGGATCGATATCGAGCTGCAGCTTGTCGCCTTCCTTGCCCCAGGTGGAGCGGGTCTGGTACTCGGTGCCGTCGGTCATCACGACCGTAATCGTATGATAATTCGGGTGAATATCGGCTTTCATGGCAGTTCCTTCGGCGCGCCGGCGCCCGTCGCAAGTGGTCCAAAGATACGGGATTTGGCCGGTTCTATAGCCTAAGGAGACCCCCAAAACAAGCCACCGGGGGGTTACCGGATTAGGACTCTTCCGGATTTGCCAGCCGCTTCCGCGGGGCCTATCTGGAAAACATAAAAACTGGTCCTTGTCCCGATGAGCGCAGCCGAACAGCTTGACCACCCGCCCAGCCCGATGCCGCCGCGGCGCGATGCGCTGCTCGAAGGCGAAGCGCTGGTCGAATCCACCTTGACCGAAACGGAAGGGAAGAGCCGCGCCAGGCTGAAGCCGCTGCTGGCGCTCGCGCCCTATGTAGCGCGCTACCGTGGACGGGCCATCCTCGCTTTTATCTCTCTGACGGTTGCGGCGATCACGACGTTGATCGTGCCGGTCGCGATCCGGCGCATGATCGACTTCGGCTTCACGGCCGAAGGCATCGCCATGATCAACAGCTATTTCAGCGTGATGATCGCGGTGGTGGCGGTGCTCGCCTGCGCCAGCGCCTCGCGTTACTATCTGGTCATGACGATCGGCGAGCGCATCGTCGCCGATCTCCGCCGCGACGTGTTCGCGCATCTGATCTCGCTGTCGCCTTCCTTCTTCGATTCAGCGCGCAGTGGCGAATTGGTGTCGCGCCTGACCGCCGATACCACCCAGATCAAATCAGCGGTCGGCGCCTCCGTGTCGATCGCGCTCCGCAACATGATGCTGTTCCTCGGCGCCGCCGCGATGATGGTGGTCACCAGCGCGAAGCTTTCCGGCTTCGTGCTCTTGGCGATCCCGATCATCGTGATTCCGCTGGTCGCGTTCGGGCGCTGGGTGCGCCGATTGTCGCGCAATGCGCAGGACACGCTCGCGGAGGCCAGCGCCTATGCTTCCGAGCTGGTCGGCGCCATCAGGACCGTGCAGGCCTTCACCAGCGAGCGGCTTGCCGCCACGCGCTTCGGCCGCGAGGTCGAGCAGGCCTATGACGCCGCACGCAACTCGACCCGCGCACGGGCCGTGCTCACCTTGATCATCATCTTTATCGTGTTCTCGAGCGTGGTCGTGATCCTCTGGGTCGGTTCGCACGACGTGCTCGCAGGTGCGATGACGCCGGGACGGCTCAGCCAGTTCATCCTCTACACCGCCTTTGCCGCGACCGCCCTCGGTCAGCTCAGCGAGGTCTGGGGCGAAATTTCCGCGGCCTCGGGTGCGGCCGAGCGGCTGTTCGAGATTCTGCGCGTCAAGCCGGAGATCACGGCGCTGGCCACGCCGCTCGCGCTGCCGCAGCCCGCCCGCGGCGACGTTGCGTTCGACAATGTCAGCTTTGCCTATCCGACGAGGCGGTCCGTGAAGACCGTCGACGGTGTCTCGTTCTCGGTACGATCAGGCGAAAAGGTCGCGATCGTCGGTCCTTCCGGCGCGGGCAAGAGCACGCTGTTCCATCTGTTGCTGCGCTTTTACGACCCCGCTTCGGGCACGATCTCGTTCGACGGCGTGCCGATCCGGCAGGCGGATCCGAGCGCGATGCGTTCGCACATGGCGCTGGTGCCGCAAGACACCGTGGTGTTCGCGACGTCAGCGCGCGAGAACATCCGTTTCGGTCGCCCTGATGCAACCGATGCCGAAGTCGAGCGCGCCGCCGATCTGGCGCACGCCACCGAATTCCTGCGCCGGCTGCCCGGCGGCTTCGAGGCCCAGCTCGGCGAACGCGGCGTGACGTTGTCGGGCGGCCAGCGTCAGCGCATCGCGATCGCACGCGCCATCCTGCGCGACGCACCGCTCTTGCTGCTCGATGAAGCCACCTCGGCGCTCGACGCCGAAAGCGAGACCTTGGTGCAGACCGCGCTGGAAGAATTGATGCGCCACCGCACCACGCTGGTCATCGCGCATCGGCTCGCGACCGTGCTCTCCTGCGACCGCATCCTGGTGATGGAGCATGGCAAGATCGTCGAGCAGGGCACCCACGCCGAGCTGGTCGCCGCCAACGGGCTCTATGCAAGGCTGGCAAGGTTGCAGTTCGAGGGCGTTTGAGTTCGCGTTCCGCGCCACAAAGTCCGCCGTCATCGCCCGCGAAGGCGGGTGATCCAGTATTCCAGAGACGGACGTGGGATACGGAGAAACTGCGGCGTACTGGATGCCCCGGTCAAGCCGGGGCATGACGGCGGTGTTTGTGGCAAGCAAGTCCCGTTACGGCTTCCACGCCATCCTCAATACCGGACGTCCTGACGTCGGGTTGACGTCCTCGCCGGCATGCACAAAGCCGTTGCGCTGGTAAAAGCGGATGGCTCGCGTGTTGTCCTTGTTCACCAGCAGCGTCACGCCATCGGGCGAAAGGCGCTTGGCTTCATCTACCAGCGCGCTTGCCAGCTTCGAGCCCCAATGCGCGGGATCGACCACGAGCTGGTCGAGATAGCCGCTTGCATCGATGGTCACGAAACCGACCAGCGCATCCGCCTCTTCCGCGACGATGATGGTTGCCTTCGGTACCAGCTCGCTGCGCCAGCGCTCGCGCCACCACGCCACGCGCGCGCCAAAATCGATCGACGGATAGGCCTGCTGCCAGGTTCGCCGCCAAAGCTCGATCGCGGCGTCCTCGTCCTCGGCGCGATAGGGACGGAGATTAAAAAGATCACTCACGCCGCGACCAACGCCGTCATGCCCGGGCTTGTCCCGGGCATCCACGTCCTTCCTGCTTGCGACGCCGGAGAACGTGGATGGCCGGGACAAGCCCGGCCATGACGCTGTGGCGAGAGCCTGCCCAACATCGCCGTTACCGTTCCGTCAGCTTCAATTCGATGCGGCGGTTACGCTTGTAGGCGTCTTCCGTCTGGGCGGTGTCGAGCGGCTGGAATTCGCCAAAGCCGGCGGCGACCAGCCGCTGTGCCGGCACCCCGAGCGAGATCAGATATTGCACCACCGAGATCGCGCGTGCGGCGGAGAGATCCCAGTTCGATTTGAAAACCGGGCTGTTGATCGGCCGCACGTCGGTGTGGCCGTCGACCCGCAGCACCCAGGCGATCTCGCTTGGGATCTGCTTGTCGAGGTCGATCAGGGCAGCCGCGAGCTTGTCGAGCTCGGCGCGGCCTTCAGGCAACAGTGTGGCCTGTCCGGTATCGAAGAAGACTTCGGATTGGAACACGAAGCGGTCGCCGACGATGCGGATGTCCGGCCGGTTGCCCAGGATGGCGCGCAGGCGGCCGAAGAACTCCGAGCGGTATCTCGACAGTTCCTGCACCCGCTGCGCCAGCGCCACGTTCAATCGCTGGCCGAGATCGGCGATGCGTCCCTGCGATTCCTTGTCGCGTTTCTCGGAAGCGTCGAGCGCTTCCTCAAGCGCGGCAAGCTGACGGCGCAATGCGCTGATCTGCTGGTTCAGCACCTCGATCTGCGCCAGCGCCCGCGAGGAGACCTGCTTCTCGGAATCGAGCGCCTTGGTGAGCTCGGTAGCTCGGCCCTGCGCGTCGCTGCCGGCATTGGCCAGGCCCTCATAGAGTCCCTTGATGCGGTCGCGCTCGCCTTCGGCCGTGACAAGCCCGGCGCGGAGCTGCGCTATCTGTTCGCCGAGGCTGAGCTTGCCGAGCTTTTCCAGCGACAGCATGTCGTTGAGCTGGGCGATCTTGGCGTTGAGCTGCTCCAGCGCCTTGTCCTTGCCGGAGACTTCCTGCGACAGGAAGAACTGCACCACCAGGAACACCGAGAGCAGGAATACGATCGACAGCACCAGCGTCGACAGCGCGTCCACGAAGCCCGGCCAGTAGTTGAAGCCGGATTCACCGCGGCGGGCACGGGCAAGGGCCATTTTGACTCTCTACTAGCGTTGGTGTTTGGACAGCCGCCGCGGGTTTCCGTCGGCTTTCAAGATCGGCACCGTCTCCCTAGATCATGATCCGATTTGACGAAATCGGATCATGATCTCATCTCTTTGTTTGAGCATGATCTTTTCGGAAAACCGGTTTCCACTTTTCCGGATCATGCTCTAACTCTTCTCCGGCTGGCGGGCGAGGCGTTCGAGCAGGCGCTTGATCTCGCGGTTCTGCTCGCCTTGGCCGTCAGCCCATTCCCGGATCATCTGTTGCTCGGTGCGCATATGCGCAACCAATCCCTGGATCGCTTCGGCGAGATTGGCCATCGCCGCGGTGGTGCCGCGGCTTCCCCCGCCTTCCTCCACCGCGACACGCAGCCGCTCGATCGCGTGCTGGAGGTTGCCGCCACCACCCGCGGCGGCCACGACGCCGTCACCGGCATATTCCCGCACCGTGGTCGCAAGCCAGTCCTCAAGGTCGGTATAGAAGCGGTTCTGCGCCTGGCTGGATTGCAGGTCGAGGAAGCCGAGGATCAGGGAACCGGCGAGGCCGAACAGCGAGGACGAGAACGAGATGCCCATGCCGCCGAGCGGCGCGGCCAGGCCTTCTTTCAGCGTGTCGAACAGCGCGCCGGCGTCGCCGCCGACTTTCAGCCCATCGATCACTTTGCCGACCGAGCCGACGGTTTCGATCAGGCCCCAGAAGGTGCCGAGCAGGCCGAGGAACACCAACAGGCCCGTCATGTAGCGCGAGATGTCGCGCGCCTCGTCGAGGCGGGTCGCGATGGAATCGAGCAGGTGCCGCATCGTCTGCTGCGAGATCGACATCCGCCCGCTGCGCTCGCCGCCGAGGATCGCCGCCATCGGCGCCAACAAGGTCGGCCGCCGGTCGATCGCGAGCCCGGGATCGGCGATCCGGAAATTGTTGACCCATCGCACCTCTGGATAGAGCCGGATCACCTGGCGGAACGACAGGATGATGCCGATCAAAAGCACCGCGCCGATCAGCGCATTCAGCCCCGGATTGGCGAAGAAGGCGACGACGATCTGCTTGTAGAGGACGATGCCGATCAGCGCGCACAGCACGAGAAATACCAGCATCCGCACCAGGAAGATCCGTGGGGAGGACAATTTGCTGAGTTCGGTCTCCATGTCGGAGCGGGGAGAGGAGGGCATTGCCGGCATGTCCGTTGCGAAAAGCCGCGTTGGGCAGCCAATATGGCACAGCGGCCACGGGAAAAAAGATCGGAAACCGGGTATTTCGGGGCGGAAGCGGAACAGGACAGCGACGGCAGTCGTGTCATCCACCGAAATCGTCGCGGTCGAAGCTGTTCCGCCTGTTGCGAATTGGCCGACATCGGTCGTAGCCGCACGCGCCCGCATTTCCGGATCGCGCATTCGCCCGCCATTGTCGAAGCGGGCGAACCGATGTCGATGCCAGATAACGAGAGACGACCGAGCAACCGGAAAATGTCGGCAGGGATTCTCCGTTACAGCGCGCCCGCTTGATTCGGAGATAGCAGCAGATCGGCGGTAGCCACGCTGTGTCGAGGAAGGCGTAGTACGTTACCCCCACAAGCTCCGATGGAACCGGTTTCACAATCCGGTGAATCGGAGAAAAACATGCCAATTCAATATATTATACGTGTGTGACATTGAGCCGCCGCAGCGATGTATTGCGTCGCAGCACCCCCACTTTATCCTGAACAGCGTGACAGGCGGAGTCGGCAGCGGCGCTGCGGTGTCATTTGTGTTCAACAATTCAAACTCGGGGCGACGCTTTCAATGTCCGGACTACGCGCACGAACGGCATGCATTCTCCTGATGCTGGCCGCCACGGCGCCACTGCTAGCCGGCTGTGATGAGCCGACTGCCGCCACCGCTGCATCGGAGGCGGCGCCCGAACCCGAGGTCAGCATTGTCGTCGCCAAGCCGCAATCTCGCGCGGTGGTGCGCGAGCTGCCCGGTCGCGTTGCGCCCACGCGCGTCGCCGAAGTCCGCCCGCGCGTTTCCGGCATCGTCGTCGAGCGCCTGTTCCATCAGGGCACCGAGGTGAAGGCCGGCGATCCCCTGTATCGCATCGACCCGCGGCCGTTCGAGGTCGAGGTGCAGTCCAATCAGGCTGCGCTCGCGCGCGCCAAGGCCGTGCTCGATCAGGCGGCCCAGCACGCGCATCGCGTTACGACCCTCTACAACCAGAAGGCCATGCCCGAGGCCGAGAACGAGAAGGCGATTGCCGCGCAGCGCCAGGCCGAAGCGGATGTCGCGGCCCGCGAGGCCGATCTCGCGCGCGCCAAGCTCAATCTGGATTACGCCACCATCCGTGCTCCCATCGACGGCATCGTCGGCGCCGCCCTGGTCAGCGAAGGCGCGCTGGTGGTGCAGAACGACTCCACCTCGCTTGCGACCATCCAGCAGATCGACCCGATCTATGCCGACTTCACCCAGTCGGTCACCGAGCTCAACCAGCTACGCCGCGCATTCGAGACCGGCGAACTTGACCGCATCGCGCCTGACGCGATGAAGGTGCGCCTGTTGCAGGACGATGGCACGATCTATCCGATTCCCGGCAAGCTCTTGTTCTCCGACGCCAAGGTCGACGCCTATACCGGGCAGGTGACCCTGCGTGGCGAGTTCCCCAATCCAAGGCGAGAGCTGCTGCCGGGCATGTATGTGCGCGTGCTGATCGAGCAGGGCATCGACTCTGACTCGATCGCGGTGCCGCAGCAGGCGATTCAGCGCAATGGCGGTGGCGGCAGCGAGGTGTTCGTGGTCAAGGACGACGGTCGCGTCGCGGTTCAGCCCGTCCGTACCGGCTCGCTGCAGAACGGGCAGGTGTTCGTGACCGAAGGTCTGAAGTCCGGCGACCGCGTCGTGGTCGAGGGCTTCCAGAAATTCGCGGCAGGCGACAAGGTCCGACCGCAGGCGTTCACCGAGGCGGCGGATGCTTCGACCGCTGTACCGGGGGAAAATAAAGCCGCGCAAGCGCTGCGGTGATCCGAGATGGCGAGCTTTTTCATCGACAGGCCGATCTTCGCCTGGGTCGTCGCGCTCTTCATCTGCCTGATCGGCGCGATCTCGATTCCGCTGCTGGCGATCGCGCAATATCCGATCATCGCGCCGCCCTCGATCTCGATCTCGACCAGCTATCCCGGCGCCTCACCGGAAAATCTCTATAACAGCGTCACCCGGCTGATCGAGGAGGAGCTGAACGGCGCCTCCGGCATCCTGAATTTCGAATCCACCAGCGACTCGCTCGGCCAGGTCGAGATCATCGCCAATTTCGTCCCGGGCACCGAAACCAGCCAGGCCTCCGTCGAGGTGCAGAACCGCCTCAAGCGCATCGAGGCGCGCCTGCCGCGCGCCGTGATCCAGCAGGGCATCCTGGTCGAGGAAGCCTCCAGCGCGGTGCTGCAGATCATCACGCTGAATTCGACCGACGGCAGCCTTGATGAAATCGGTCTCGGCGATTTCATGATCCGCAACGTGCTCGGCGAAATCCGCCGCATTCCCGGCGTCGGCCGCGCCACGCTCTATTCGACCGAGCGCTCCTTGCGCATCTGGCTCGATCCGGCAAAGCTGGTCGGTTATGGCTTGACCGCCGATGACGTCAACAAGGCGATATCAGCGCAGAACGCGCAGGTCGCCTCGGGCAGCATCGGTGCCGAGCCGGCGACGGACTCGCAACGGGTTTCAGCGCTGGTTCTGGTGAAGGGCCAGCTCTCCTCGCCGGACGAGTTCGGCGCCATCATCCTGCGCGCTAATCCTGATGGTTCGACCGTGCGCCTGCGCGACGTCGCGCGCCTGGAGATCGGCGGCCTCAGCTACCAGTTCCAGACACGCCTCAACGGCAAGCCGACGGCGGGCCTCTCGGTCCTGCTGTCGCCGAGCGGCAACGCGCTGGCGACCGCAAGCGCGGTGGAAGCCAAGATGAAGGAGCTGTCACGCTTCTTCCCGGCCAACATCTCCTACGAGATCCCCTACAACATCACGCCCGTGGTCGAGGCCGCGATCGAGAAGGTGCTGACGACGCTGGTCGAAGCCGTGGTGCTGGTCTTCGTCGTGATGTTCCTGTTCCTGCAGAACATCCGCTACACCATCATTCCGACCATCGTCGTGCCGGTCGCGCTGCTTGGGGCCTGCGCCACGCTGATGATGCTCGGCTATTCCATCAACATGCTGACCATGTTCGGCATGGTGCTCGCGGTCGGCATCCTCGTGGACGACGCCATCGTCGTGGTCGAGAACGTCGAGCGCATCATGGCCGAGGAAGGCTTGCCGCCGAAGGAGGCGACCCGCAAGGCGATGTCGCAGATCACCGGCGCCATCATCGGCATCACGCTGGTGCTGGTTGCCGTGTTCATCCCGATGGCGTTCTTCCCGGGATCGGTCGGCATCATCTATCGCCAGTTCTCGGTCACCATGGTCGCCGCCATCGCGTTCTCGGCGCTGCTGGCCCTGTCGCTGACGCCGGCGCTGTGCGCGACATTGCTCAAGCCGGTGACCGCAGGCCATGGCCATTCCCGCAAGGGCGTGTTCGGCTGGTTCAACCGCACGCTCGATGTCACCCGCGACGGCTATACCCGCACGGTTCGCGGGACGCTGAAGCGTACCGGGCGGCTGATGCTGATCTATGTGGCGCTTCTGGTCGGGTTGGGCTGGGGCTTCGTGCGGCTGCCCGGCGGCTTTCTGCCGGTCGACGACCAGGGCTTCATCACCACCGACGTGCAGACGCCATCGGATTCCTCCTTCGCCCGCACCGAGGCCGCGATCGAGAAGGTCGAGAAATATCTCCTGGCGCGTTCTGCCATCGAGAACGTCACGTTCCTCACCGGCTTCAGCTTCCTCGGCCAGGGCTTCAACACCGCGCAGGCCTTCATCACGCTGAAGGACTGGTCGGAGCGCGGGCCGAAAGATTCGGCGGCCGCGATCGTCGCCGACATCAACCGCGACCTTTCATCGATCCGCGACGCCAAGATCTCGGCGCTGCAGCCGCCGCCGATCGACAACCTCGGCAACTCCTCAGGCTTCTCGTTCCGCCTGCAGGACCGTGGCCAGAAGGGTTACGCCCAGCTCATCGCCGCCGCCGACCGCCTGATCGCGGAAGCCAATGCCAGCCCCGTGCTGCAGAAGGTCTATATCGAAGGCTTGCCGCCGGCGCCGCAGGTCAATCTGGTGATCGACCGCGAAAAGGCCGGCGCCTTCGGCGTCACCTTCGAGGACATCAACAATACGATCTCGACCAATCTCGGCTCGAACTATATCAACGATTTCCCGAACCGTGGCCGCATGCAGCGCGTCGTGGTGCAGGCGGACAAGTTCACCCGCATGAATGCGGATGACATCCTGAACTACAACGTCAAGAACAACCGCGGGCAGCTCGTGCCGTTCTCGTCATTCGCCACGATCGAATGGCAG
Source organism: Bradyrhizobium sp. Leo170 (assembly GCF_004296405.1). Lineage (GTDB taxonomy): Bacteria > Pseudomonadota > Alphaproteobacteria > Rhizobiales > Xanthobacteraceae > Bradyrhizobium. Next base: position 11,611 of record NZ_PSRR01000058.1, on the reverse strand, counting down.
AAGGGGCCGACCCAGATAGCGGGTTTCAACTATTATCCCGCCGTGCGCATCTCCGGCGAGGCGCGCCTCGGCTACACCTCGGGCGATGCCCTGAACGAGATGGAGCGGCTCGCGAACAGATTGCCGCGCGGGTTCGGCTATGAGTGGACCGGACAGTCGCTGCAGGAAAAACTGTCGGGCTCGCAGGCGCCGTTCCTCTTGGCCTTGTCGGTGCTGGTGGTGTTCCTCCTGCTCGCCGCGCTGTACGAGAGCTGGACGATTCCGATCGCGGTGCTCCTGACCATACCGCTCGGCGTCACCGGCGCGGTGATCGCCGCGAGCATGCGCGGCCTTGCGAATGACGTCTATTTCACCGTCGGCCTGATCACCATCATCGGCCTCGCCGCCAAGGACGCCATCCTGATCATCGAATTCGCCAAGGATCTGCGCGCCCATGGCAAGCCGCTGATCGAGGCGACCGTCGAAGCCTGTTCGCTGCGTTTCCGCCCGATCTTGATGACCGGCCTCGCCTTCGTGTTCGGCGTGTTCCCGATGGCGATCGCCTCCGGTGCCGGTGGCGCCAGCCAGCAGGCGCTCGGCACCGTCGTCATGGGCGGCATGATCGCGGTCGTGATCCTGGCGCTGTTGATGGTCCCGGTGTTCTTCGTCAGCGTGCAACGCGTGCTGGCCGGCGACCGCGAGCCGAAGCAGGCCCCGGTGCCGGAGCCGCACGCGCCGCCGGCACCGGCTCCCCAGAAGCCATAAGCGCAATCGCTCAGAGCCGTCATGCCCCGCGCAGGCGGGGCATCCAGTACCCACTTGGGCCGGAGATGACGCATCACTGGCGCCGCGGGTTACTGGATTATCCGCCTTCGCGGATGATGACAGCGAGCAGAGGCACCTGCTATCCCAGCGGCTTCAAAATCTTCACCAGTTCGCCGTGCACGAATTCGTTACCGCAGACCACGTGTCCGGTTTGCAACGGATCGTCATTGCCCTCGATCCCGCTCACGGTGCCGCCAGCTTCGCGCACCATGATCTGCCCGGCCGCGATATCCCAGGGCTGCAGGTTGCGTTCCCAATAGCCGTCGAGGCGGCCGGCGGCGACGAAGGCGAGGTCGAGCGAGGCGGCGCCGAAGCGGCGGAAGCCGGCGACCTTGTTCTGCAGCACGGCCATCTCTTTCAGCGCCAGTCCATGGTCGCCGCGGCCGATATGGGGCAGGCCGCAGGCGACCACGCATTCGTCGAGCCTTCGGCGGCCGGCGACGCGCAGGCGCTGGTCGTTGAGGAAGGCGCCCTTGCCGCGCTCGGCGATATAGAGCTCGTCATTGGCGGGGTTGTAGATCACCCCCGCAATCACCGTGCCCTCGCGCGCCAGCCCGATCGAGATCGCGAATTGCGGGATGCCGTGCAGGAAGTTGGTGGTGCCGTCGAGCGGATCGACGATCCAGCTATGGCTCTTGTCGGTGCCCTCGCGGGTGCCGCCTTCCTCGCCGATGAAGCCGTAGCCCGGGCGGGCCTTGGCGAGGTCGGTGTAGAGCATCTCCTCGGCGCGCTTGTCCGCCAGCGAGACGAAGTTCGCCGGCCCCTTCAGCGACACCTGCAGGTGCTCGATCTCGCCGAGATCGCGCTTGAGGCTGCGGCCGGCGCGGCGCGCGGCCTTGACCATGACGTTGATGAGGGCGGAATAGAGCATGATGGAGGGCTTGTCGGGTGGGGACGGCCCAATGCCGTCGGGGGATTTCCGGTCTGCGTGCCCTCTCGGAATGGCGCCGTCAAGGCGTCATTTGCCGGTGCCGAGCCATTTGCGCGCGGCCTCCTCGCCCTTGGCGCGGTCCTGCGGGCTCATGTCCAGCAGTATCTCGTCCAGTTCCGGATCGCCCTTGCCGGCCGTCTTGGCGACAGTGTGCCATTTCAGCGCCTCGACTTTGTCCTGCGGCACGCCCTGGCCGGTGGCGAGCAGGCGGGCGAGGCGGTTCTGCGCGATCGGCGAGTTCTGCCGGGCCGCCTTGCGCAATAGCGCCACGGCCGCCGGCTGGTTCCGCGGCGTGCCGGAGCCGTTGTAAAGCGCGATCGCATATTCGACCTCGGCATCGACATTGTCGGCGAGTGAGGCGGCCTGCAACAGTCGCACCGATTTCTCGAGATCCTTGGGCACGCCCGTGCCCTCCTTGTAGAAGGTCGCGAGCGCATATTGCGCTTCGGGGCTGCCGGCGTCGGCCGCCATTCGCAACAATTCGGCACAGCGCTTGAGGTCCTGCGGCAGGGTCTGGCCGTCGAGATAGAGCAGCGCCAGATTATAGGCCGCTTTGGGATTGCCGAGCTTGGCTGAGGACGCCAGCAGCTTGACCGCCTCGTCCTTGTTCACGGGGGCGCCGCGGCCCGCAAGCCGCATCATCGCCAGTGCGAACATCGCCTCGCGGTCGCCCCCATCGGACGCGCGCTGATACCATTCGATCGCCTTGCCGTAATCTCGCTTGACGCCGAGCCCGTTGGCATAGAGCTCGCCCAGCATCGTCATCGCCTTGGGGTCGCGGGCGTAGTTTGCGCGGTTGGTGGCGAGGTCGAAGGCGGTCTTGTAGAGGCCACGCTGATAGGCGCCATAGACGAGATCGACATTGGGATCGTCGAACGGGTGCGTCGGGCTCGGCGATGGCGTCGGTGAAGGTGCTGGCTTCGGCGCGGGCTGCTTCTTCTCCGCCGCGGCCTTCGGCTTCGGCGCAGGCTTCGGCTGTTCCTTCTTTGGAGCCGGCTTGCTGGCCGGCGCCTGTGCCGCGGGCGGCGTCAGCGAAATCTGCGCGACCGCGCCCGTCGTCAGCACGGCGCAGCCGAGCACCACGGCTATCGGACGCAGCAGGCTCATTCCGGAGTCAGTCCTGCCCTTGCCGTCCCAAATGCGCTCGCATGCGCTTCCCGGATGGTCGCGCCGACCTCCGCGAGCGCCGCGCCGGCGCCGCGCTGGTCGGCGAAGATGAAGTCGCCGACCAGGACGAAGTCTGCGCCGGCGGATGCAAATTCGAAAGCTTCTTCGCGCGAGGTGGCGTAGCCGACGCAGGGCGGCTCGAACAACTCGTCCCACCAGTTGAGCCGCTCGGCGATCGCCTGCGTCGAGGGCCGCTGTCCGTGCGCATCGGGCTCGCCGAACAGCACGTAGTCGGCGCCGAGCTCGCCGGCGGCCATGGACTCGTGGCGCGTCGGCAATCCGCCGACGCCGGCGATGCGGTCCGGCTTCAGCGACGGCAGCGCCTCCTCCAGCGCGACAAGGCCGGTGAGATGCGCGCCGTCGGCGCCGGCGCGTGCGACGAGCTCGACATGGCCGTCGATCAGGAGCGCGGCGCCGGCGTTCTGGACCACCGGCGCCAATGCCTTCACGCGCGAGATCATCGTGCGTTGGTCGGTCTCGCGCAGCCGCACCAGCACCGCCGCGACATCGGCCGCGGCGAGCAAGGCGGGCAGGCTCGCGATGAGTTCAGAGGGATCTTCCACCACCGGCGCCGCGAGATAGAGGCGCGGCGCCGGGCGCGGCGGAACGGGCTTTGCGGGCAATTATGCCACCTTCTTTTCCAGGCCAGTCTCCCACTCGCCCTTGCTCGCGAGCGCGTTCATGCGCGCGCGGTGGGTGAAGGCGCGCTGGCCGGCCGCGACATTCTCGGCCTTGCCGGACCACGCCTTTTGCGGCGCCGCCTGCAGCGCGCGGCCGTAGGAGAAGGTGAGCTTCCAGGGCAGGCCGCCGATCCGGTTCATCGCGTCAAGATGCGCGGTCGCCTCTTCATCGCTCTGGCCGCCGGAGAGGAAGGCGATGCCCGGTACAGCCGCGGGCACGCAGGCCTTCAGAAGGCGAATGGTCTTTTCCGCAACTTCCTGAATCGATGCCTGCTTCGGGCTCTTCTTGCCGGATACCACCATGTTCGGCTTCAGCACCATGCCTTCGAGTTCGACGCGCTGCACGAACAGTTCGTGGAATACGGTGTTGAGCACCTGCCGCGTCACCTCATAGCAGCGGTCGATGTCGTGGCCGCCGTCCATCAGCACTTCCGGCTCGACGATCGGCACGATCTGCGCCGCCTGGCACAGCGCGGCGTAGCGCGCCAGCGCATGCGCGTTGACATGGATCGCGGTCGTGGTGGGAATTCCTTGTCCGATGTCGATGACTGCGCGCCATTTCGCAAAGCGCGCGCCGCGCTCGTAATACTTCTTCAGCCGCTCGGCAAGCTTGTCGAGGCCGACGGTCACGAGCTCGCCGGGGCAGGCGGGCAAGGCTTGCGTGCCCTCGTCCACCTTGATGCCGGGGATGCTGCCGGCCTGCTCGATCAGCTTGACCAGCGGCGTGCCGTCCTTCGCGTTCTGCCAGATCGTCTCGTCATAGAGGATGACGCCGGAGACATATTTGCTCATCGCCTCCGTCGAGCGAAACAGCATCTCGCGGTAGTCGCGACGGTTCTCCTCGGTCGATTCCACCCCGATTGCGTCGAAGCGCTTCTTGATGGTCCCTGAGGATTCGTCGGCGGCCAAAATGCCCTCCCCTGGGGTGACCATGGCAAGCGCGATCTTGTTGAGGTCAGCCAGATTCATGGAACGTCCTCCAGATGGTTTCATGCCCTTGCAAACCAAAATAGGCGGTTATCGGGCAATTGCCTAGAAAACGTTCGCCGCGGCGGGGCGCTAGAACATGACGACATTAACGTAGGTAGTAACCGCAATTGCAGTGCCCTCCCTCTCCCGCTTGCGGGGAGGGCCGGGGTGGGGGTGCCTCCGCGGTTCAGGCCGTGCGAGCGGAGCATGTAGCCCGGGTGGAGCGGAACGCGTAACCCGGGACGCCTGTGTCCGCATTGTGAGCGGCCCCGGGTTACGCTTTCGCTTCACCCGGGCCACGGCAGCGGCGGCTTTACGCCACCTTCGGATCGAGCTCGCCCTTGGCGTAGCGTTTGGCCATTTCCGCCGTGGTCAGCACCTTCTTGATCTTGCTGGCCTGGCCGGCGGTATTGAACTCCTGCAGCCGCTGCTTGCACAGCTTGGTCATCGCTTCCATCGCGGGCTTCAAATATTTGCGCGGGTCGAACTCTTCCGGGTGTTCCTTGAACACCTTGCGGATCTGCCCGGTCATCGCCATGCGGTTGTCGGTGTCGATGTTGATCTTGCGCACGCCGTTCTTGATGCCGCGCTGGATCTCGGAGACGGGCACGCCCCAGGTCGGCTTCATCTTGCCGCCATACTCGTTGATGAGGTCCTGCAGGTCCTGCGGCACCGAGGAGGAGCCGTGCATCACCAGATGCGTGTTCGGCAGCTTGCGGTGGATCTCCTCGATCACCTTCATGGCGAGGATGTCGCCGTCCGGCTTGCGGGTGAACTTGTAGGCGCCGTGCGAGGTGCCCATCGCGATCGCGAGCGCGTCGACCTTGGTCTCCTTCACGAACTTCACGGCCTCGTCCGGATTGGTGAGGAGCTGATCGTGGGAGAGCTTGCCTTCGGCGCCGTGGCCGTCTTCCTTGTCGCCCATGCCGGTCTCGAGCGAGCCGAGCACGCCGAGTTCGCCTTCAACCGAAATGCCGCCGAGATGGGCCATGTTCGTGACCGTCCTGGTCACGCCGACATTGTAATCCCAGTCGCCGGGCGTCTTGCCGTCGGCTTTCAGCGAGCCGTCCATCATGACAGAGGTGAAGCCGGCCTGGATCGCGGTCATGCAGGTGGCGGGCTCGTTGCCGTGGTCGAGATGCACGCAGACCGGGATCTGCGGGTAGATCTCGGTGAGGGCGTCCATCATGTGCTTCAGCATCACGTCATTGGCATAGGCACGGGCGCCGCGGGAGGCCTGGATGATGACGGGTGCGTCCACGCTCGAGGCCGCCTCCATGATCGCCAGCGCCTGCTCCATATTGTTGATGTTGAAGGCCGGCACTCCGTAATCGTGCTCAGCCGCATGGTCGAGCAGTTGCCGCAAGGTAATGCGAGCCATCCGGATTCTCCCTGTATTTACAGCGCCTGCGCGCCGGCTCCGATAAAATTAGCGGATCTTCAAGACTTCGACGCCCGGCAGCGGCTTGCCTTCCATCCATTCAAGAAACGCGCCGCCGGCGGTCGAGACATAGGTGAAATCGTGCGCCACGCCGGCCTGGTTCAGCGCCGCCACGGTATCGCCACCGCCTGCGACCGAAATCAGCTTCTTGGCCTTGGTGCGCTCGGCGGCGTGCTTGGCGGCCACCACGGTGCCGCGATCGAACGGGGTCAGCTCGAAGGCGCCGAGCGGGCCGTTCCACACCAGCGTCGCCGCATCGTCGATCGCGGCATGGATGCGGGCGATCGATTGCGGGCCGACGTCGAGGATCATGCCCTCGGCCGGGATCGCGTCCAGGCCATAGGCATGCGACGGCGAATTGGCCGCGAAGTGGAAGGCGACGACGGCGTCGACGGGAAGGATGATGGCGCAATTGGAAACCGCGGCCTTGTCCAGGATGCGCAGCGCCGTCGCAGCGAGATCCTTCTCTGCCAGCGACTTGCCGATGCCGACGCCCTGCGCGTGCAGGAAGGTGTTGGCCATGCCGCCGCCGATCACGAGCGCATCGACCTTGGTCACGAGATTTTCGAGGAGGTCGATCTTGGTGGAGACCTTGGCGCCGCCGATGATTGCGATCACGGGCTTGGTGGGCGCTTCCAATGCCTTGCCGAGCGCGTCGAGCTCGGCCTGCATGGTGCGTCCGGCATAGGCCGGCAGCTTGTGTCCGAGGCCTTCGGTCGAGGCATGGGCGCGGTGCGCCGCCGAGAACGCGTCATTGACCCAGATGTCGCCGAGCTTTGCCAGTTCCGCGACAAAGGCCGGATCGTTCTTCTCTTCCTCCTTGTGGAAGCGCGTATTCTCCAGACAAAGGATCTCACCGTCATTCATCGCTGCCACGGCCTTTGCCGCGGGCTCGCCGATGCAGTCGTCGGCGAAAGCGACCGGCTTCTTGATCACCTTCGAAAGCGCCTCGGCGACCGGCTGCAGCGATTCCTTGGGATCGCGTCCCTTGGGGCGGCCGAAATGTGCGAGCAGGATGACCTTGCCGCCCTTGTCGGAAAGCTCGGTGATCGTCGGCGCGACACGCTCGAGCCGCGTGGTATCGGTGACGCGGCCATTTTCCGTGGGCACGTTGAGGTCGACGCGGAGCAGCACGCGCTTGCCCTTCACATCGACGTCGTCGAGGGTGCGGAATGATTTTGTCATTGGAGTGTCCTCTGTGGCCATCCTTCGAGACGCCGCGCCAGGCGCGGTTCATCAGGACGAGATCTCTCCCTCACGGTGAGGAGCGCGCCGCGCTGGCAAGTCTATTCAGCCTGCGTAAACTTGGCTGCGGCGCGCGTCTCGAACCATAGAGCTAAGAAATCAGAGCAGCTTTCCGATCGCGACCGCGGTGTCGGCCATGCGGTTGGAGAAGCCCCACTCGTTGTCGTACCACGACATCACGCGCACCAGCGTGCCGTTCAGCACCTTGGTCTGGTCCATGTGGAAAGTCGACGAATGCGGATCGTGGTTGAAGTCGATCGAGACGTTGGGCGCGGTGGTGTAGCCCAGGATGCCCTTGAGCTGCTGCTCCGAGGCACGCTTCATTGCCTCGTTGATTTCCTTGGCGTCGGTCGCGCGCTTGGCGACGATCTTCAGATCCACCACCGAAACATTCGGCGTCGGCACGCGGATCGCGACGCCGTCGAGCTTGCCCTTCAGTTCGGGCAGCACCAGGCCGATCGCCTTGGCCGCGCCGGTCGAGGTCGGGATCATCGACATCGCCGCCGCGCGGCCGCGGTAGAGATCCTTGTGCAGCGTGTCCAGCGTCGGCTGGTCGCCGGTATAGGCATGGATCGTGGTCATGAAGCCGGTTTCGATGCCGACGGTGTCGTTCAGCACCTTCGCCACCGGCGCGAGGCAGTTGGTGGTGCAGGAGCCGTTGGAGATGACTAGGTGATCCTTGGTCAGCGTGTCATGGTTGACGCCGTAGACGATGGTGGCATCGGCGCCGTCGGCAGGCGCGGAGACCAGCACGCGCTTGGCGCCGGCGGTCAGATGCGCGGACGCTTTGTCCTTTGCCGTGAAGATACCGGTGCATTCCAGCGCGACATCGACGCCGAGCTCCTTCCAGGGCAGCTTGGACGGATCGCGCTCGGCGGACACCTTGATCTTGCCGCTGCCGACGCTGATCGAGTCGCCATCGACGGTAACGGTGCCGGGGAAACGGCCGTGCACGGAGTCGAAACGGAGCAGATGGGCGTTGGTCTCGACCGGGCCGAGATCGTTGATGCCCACCACTTCGATATCCTTGCGGCCGGACTCGGCGATGGCTCGAAGCACATTGCGGCCGATGCGGCCGAACCCGTTGATCGCGACCCGGATTGCCATGCTGTTTCTCTCCTCTAATAGCTGATGCCATCCCCGCTGGCGCGCGCCCAGCGGAGGTGTTACGGCGGATCGCCCGGTTCGGCCGGACGAGAGCGGACTATATGAGGGATTACCTAGTCCTTTTTGCGGATAAGCTCAACCGCTAGCCAACGCGCTTCAGGGCAGCGTTAACGGCGGCCTCGGCGGTAATTCCGAAGTGCTTGAAAAGGTCCTTCGCCGGCGCGCTGGCGCCGAAACCGTGCATGCCGATGAATTCGCCGTCTTGGCCGATCACGGCATCCCAGCCCCAGCGCACGGCCGCCTCGATCGCGATCTTGACCGGCGCGTTGCCGATGATGGCCTTTTTCCGATCTTCCGGCTGCGCCAGCAACAATTCGAGCGAGGGTACCGACACCACCCGCGACGGGACGCCGCGTTCCGCGAGCTGTTTCTGCGCGTCGACGGCGATCTCGACCTCGGAACCGGACGCGAAGAATGACACTTTTGCGTCACCTTGGGCCGCGACCAGCTCATAGGCACCATGGCTGCACGGATTATCGGCGGGCGTGGTGGTTCGAAGCTGCGGCAGGTTCTGTCGCGTCAGCGCCAGCACTGTCGGGCCGTCGATCCGGTTCAGCGCGAGCTCCCAGCATTCTGCAACCTCGACGGCATCGCAGGGGCGGAACACGCGCATGTTGGGAATGGCGCGCAGCGCCGAGAGATGCTCCACCGGCTGGTGTGTCGGGCCGTCTTCGCCGAGCCCGATCGAGTCGTGCGTCATGACGTAGACGACGCCGGTGCCCATCAACGCCGCAAGTCGCATCGCCGGCCGTGCATAGTCGGTGAACACCAGGAAGGTGGCGCCGTTCGGCGCAAAGCCACCGTGCAGGAAGATGCCGTTCATCGCCGCCGCCATGCCGTGCTCGCGGATGCCGTAGTGGATGAAGCGTCCCTTCGGCGTCTTGGCGGAGAAGTTGGTCGCCGATTTCGCCTTGTTGTTGTTGGAGCCGGTGAGGTCGGCCGAGCCGGCCAGAAACTCCATCGGCATCGCGGCGGCGATCACCTCGATCGCGGCCTCCGATGATTTGCGGGTCGCAACGTTGAGTGGGTTTTCGAGCAGCGCCTTCTTGTGCCCCTTCAGCGCCTTTGCCAGTGAAGCCGGCCGCTCGTGCCGCAGCCGGCGCTCGAATTCGGCGCGCTTGCGGCTGCCGAGCTCGGCGAAGCGCGCTTCCCATTCCTGGCGCTCCGCGGCGCCGCGTGCGCCGGCGTCACGCCAGGCCTTCAGCACGTCATCTGGCACCGAGAACGGTTCGAGCGAGATGCCGAGCTTTTCCTTGGCACCTTTCAGCTCGTCGGCGCCGAGCGCCTCGCCATGGACCTTATTGGTGCCCGCCTTGGTCGGCGCGCCGTAGCCGATCGTGGTCTTGCAGGCGATCAGCGTTGGCTTGCTCGATTTCTGCGCGCGCGTGATTGCATCCGCGATCGCTTTCTGGTCCTGGCCGTTGATGAGCTCAGCGGCCCAGCCCGCCGACTTGAATCGCTTCACCTGGTCGACGGAGTCGGCAAGCGACGTCGGGCCATCGATCGAGATGCCGTTGTCGTCATAGAGCACGATCATTTTGTTGAGCCGCCAGTGGCCGGCGAGCGCGATCGCTTCCTGCGACACGCCTTCCATCAGGTCGCCGTCGGAGGCGAGCACGTAGGTGTGGTGGTTGACGATCTTCTTGCCGAACTCGGCGGCCAGCATCTTCTCCGCCACCGCCATGCCGACCGCGGTGAGATGCCCTGGCCGAGCGGGCCGGTGGTGGTCTCGATGCCCTTGGTGTGGAAGTTCTCAGGATGTCCTGGCGTCAGCGAGCCCAATTGACGGAAGTGCTTGAGCTGGTCGAGCGTCATGTCCTTGTTGCTGCCGGTGAGGTACAACAGCGAATAGAGCAGCATCGAGCCGTGGCCGGCCGAAAGCACGAAGCGGTCACGATCCGGCCAGGCGGGGTCGGCCGCATCGAATTTCAGGAACTGTGTAAACAGGACGGTCGCGACGTCGGCCGCACCCATCGGCAGCCCGGGATGGCCGGATTTCGCCTTCTCGACCGCATCCATTGCGAGCCCACGAATGGCGTTGGCCATACGGGTGTGATCGACCTGCGTCATGATGAAAATCCGTCTGAAATGAGAGGCTTGGCTTGCATGCGCGCCGCCCGGAGGGCCGCCATATGCGGGTGGTAGGCACGGAGAAGGGCTGGATAGCACCTCAATTCCGGAAGTCCAAGGGAAGTCCAAGGCAAGGAAACGCGCTTTCGGCCGCAAAGTTGCCTCCGGTGTGTCCGGCCGACCGGGGCCTGAACCCGCGCGAGCCGCCGGTTTCCCGAGCGGAAGGGGAGAAAGGACCCTTGGGTAAACCGACAGGTGCGGGGCCCGGGGAGGCTCCATCTATCGGTGCATAGTTTACCGGCGGCGTTGCGCCGGCCTCGCTCACCACGTAAATTTCATCGCCTAAGCGCTTGCCGAACCGCAAGGATTCGCGGACGGCCACGCCATCGAGGATGTACCTTGTCTCGTATGAGCGATCGTTCCACCAACGCGGCTGCCAGTGTTGAGCCCGCTATCGCCGACGTCGACGCCGCCACACGACGGCTGATGGCGGCGCTCGATGCTCTGGAAAGCGCCGTTGAGCGGCGGCGCGAGGCTGACCGCGACGAGAACGAACTGGCGAGCCGGATCCAGGCGCTCGGTGCTGATCGCTCGCGGCTTGCGGACGAGCTCGATAACTCATTGGTGAAGACGCGCAAGCTCGAGCGCACCAATCGCGAGATCGCCGAGAAGCTGGATACGGCGATCGGCACCATCCGCGCCGTGCTTGATGGCGAGGAGAAGACGCGATGAGTCACATCAACGTCACCATCAACGGCCGGCAATACCGGATGGCGTGCGAAGAGGGGCAGGAGGTTCGTCTCTTGAAGCTCGCGGAGAACCTGGAAACGCGCATCGAATCGCTGCGCGGCAAGTTCGGCGAGATTGGCGACGCCCGTTTGACGGTGATGGCGGCGCTCACCGCCTGCGACGAACTGGTCGACGCTGGCGCACGCATCCGCAGCCTGGAAGAGGAAGTCGAATCCTTACGCAACTCCGGAGCCGCCGCGGTCGATCGCGCCCGCGCTACGCAAGTCGCAATCTCGAACGCACTCAACGCCGCAGCCGAGCGGATCGAAAAAACCACGCAGGTGCTCAACCGCACCATCGGCGGCGGTATCGCGATCGGCTGATTTGTCGTCCCGGCGAACGCCGGGA
>NZ_PSRR01000057.1 GCF_004296405.1 Bradyrhizobium sp. Leo170 | reverse complement strand
GCGCCGGTCTGCCGCCCGGTTGAGCGAACCGGTCTGATCAATTCACTCGCCATCCTGGGCGGACTTCACCACCACTACGCCCGCGTTTAGGTTTTCGATACACACCGGCATATCCGGTTTCCAGCAGCGCTCGCAACGTGGCACGCGTCGTCTCTGTCATTTGGTATGCCGCCCCGGTAGCGAGCAGTCCGGCGGCTTTTCCTCCGAATGCGGCAGCAACACCACTGTGATCGGCTGAGGCAACTCCGCCGGAGGCACTGCAAGCATCGCCGACCCGAGCAAATCCGTGATCGCCGCGTCACGACCACGATCTCCTGTCGAGTTGAGAAGATGGGACGCTTGGACGATCCCGTTCGACCCGATCCAAAGCTGCAATCCCAGCCGATAGCTGCCCGGTTGGCTCTCAGGACGACGGCAAAAAAGCTGCGTCAAGGTCTCTTGGAGGTCTGAAAAATAGGCTTGACGAATGGCGGTCGGCACTGCCGCGCTACCGTTCGCGGGCTCCGACGTAACCGTCCTGTCAATTGGCGCCAAAATGAATGCGGAGCTACTACCGTAGCGGATCGACAGGTTGGTGCCCGCCAGCAAAATCCGCAGGGCTTGATCGGCCGTCAATCGTCCTTTGACGCCAGCGGAGCGCTGCACCATTGCCAGTTGCTGTTCGACCAAGCCCGCCATGCCAGTAACCACTGAGTAGGCGTCAAGTGCTTGGGCAAGTGGCTGGGCGGGGATGTCGAAAGTGATGAACTTGCTGGATCCTCTCGATCTTTCCTGTTCGGCGGACGATGTCCTCGCGTTTCCCATCAGGCAAATGCTCAAACAAGCGCACAAAAGATGTGCCCGCGGCCCCAGCCCGGAATTCTCGATCATTGACGCTATGCATTGCTCTAGGGGACGATTGTTCGCCAGGTCGTCCCAAAGAATGCGGCTATCGCAAGACTGCCAGCGAGCAAGGATATCGAGTTTTGCTCTATAGGGACGAAGTGTGACAGAAAAGCAAAAAAGGTTCCTGCACTTGCGGGTGGAGAGACGCCAACCGCGGTCCGCCTGGCGCCAGGAAAATCGCCTTGGCTGAATGAACGGGGCCTTCGCTCGAGCAACGGCTCGCTCTTCGGGACCGGCACGATCCATGAGATTGTCGACGAGCCGGACTTGCACGGGTGTTCGCCGCTTCGATGAATTTAATCGCGAGCGCGATGGCGAACGCTGGCGGAGGTTCGCTGCGTCGCGGAATCGCCGGAGCCCCGTTTTGTTATTGGCGCAGCCCTGAGGCGCAAGACCCGATCTCTGCGAAATGGCGCCCAAAACGTGAAAAGCGACCCGTCGCCGATCAGTAGCCTTCAGGCAACGAGCGAGGTAGGATTAGACGCTGGGGGTTGGGGGACGGCAGGGATGTTGGAGGAAGTCGCCTACGAGGCACGGCTTGTCGAAAGCTTTACGCCGCCGCCGCTACGCCTCGCCGCTTCTGGCGCCACGACAGCCGCGGATGGCGACAGGGCGCTGCTGTGGCTGGACGTCGTCGGCTTCACCCGTATCACCGGCCATCTCGTGGAAACCGGGCCGGCCGGCATCGAACAGATGGCTGTCGTGCTGGAGCGGCATTTCCATACGCTGCTCGGCAACATCGTCGCCCATGGCGGCGAGCCGTTCATGTTTGCGGGTGATGGCCTGCTCTCGGGCTGGCGATGCAGCGAAGCTACGCCTCGCGAGGCCGTGTTGCGCGCCGCCGCCTGCGGCCAGGCGATCCTGTCCTCTCCAGGCGCCGCATTGCCTTCGGGCGACACGCTGCAACTACATGCGGTCCTTGCGCTCGGCCCCTCTCGCACGACCGAGGTCGGCCACGCCACCGACCGCTTTCACGTGACGGTGGGGGGCGGGCTCGCCGATCTTCAGGCGACGAGCGTCAGGCGTGCCGCCGGCCGTCTGTTGCTGTCGCCGGCCGCGCGCGCGGCGCTGGGAGATGCGGCCGAAACAGTGGAGGACGAGACCGGCGCCGTCATCCTCGCCGCGCTGAACAGCGCGCCAGCACCGGTGCCGCTGGTGATACCGCCGCTCTCGCCTTCGAACCGTGAACACTTCGCGCCGCTGGTTCCGCTGCCGATCCGTAGTCACCTGGGGCAGCGCTATCTCGATTGGGCCGCCGAGCTTCGCCGCGTCACCGCCGTGTTCATCGCCCTCGCCGACTTCGATCAGGCTTCCCCCGACAGCCTGCAACAGCTCGAGTCGGTCGCAGCGACGGTCGGCCCGGTCGTGCGCCGGCACGACGGCTTCATGCATCAACTCCGGGTCGATGAGAGCGGCGCGAACCTTTTCGTGCTGTTCGGCATCCCGCCCGTCGCCCATCCCGACGATCCCGTCCGCGCCGTGCGCTGCGCCATCGATCTCAGGGACGCCCTGCGCGGAATGGGCCGCCGCTGCAGTCTCGGCGTCGCCACAGGGCGCGTTTTCTGCGGCTTGATCGGTAACGACATATTCCGGGCCTGGACGACCTATGGCGAGGCGATCAACCTCGCGGCGCGGCTGAGAAGTTCTGACATCATCCAGTGCGATCATGCCACCTATCGGGCCGCGCACGAAGCCATCGCCTTCGACCCGGTCGGCTTGCGCGGCCTGCGCGGTCTGAAGCCCGCCGTTCAGGTGTGGACGCCGCAGCGCTCCGAGCGCGCTGAGGCGCGCGTCCCCATGCAAGGCAGGGAGCGGGAGCTCGCCGAGCTGTTGGCCGCAATCGAAGCCGCCGGTGAAGGCGCCGCGCGGCTTGTGATGGTCGAAGCGGAAAGCGGCATGGGCAAATCCCGCCTTCTCGCCGAATTCCACCAGCGCACGCTCGCCTCGGGCGTCGTCCTGCTCAACGGCTACGCCGATCGGATCGAGCGCGACGTGCCCTATCGTGGCTGGCGCGATGTTCTGGCGCGTCTTCTGGATGTTGATCTGGCCGCGTCGGATACGGCGCAGCGTGAAGCCGTGTTATCCGCTCTCGGGCCGGAGTTCGCGGCACAGGCCGCGCTCCTCAACGTCGTTTTTCCGCTCAACCTGCCTGAGACGGGCGATCTGCAGGCGGTCCCGCTTCCACAGCGGGCTCAGTTGCGCCTCGCTTTGCTGGTCGATCTCCTGCGTCGTGCCAGCGCCGGGCGGCCGCTCCTGGTCTCGATCGATGATGCGCACTGGCTGGACGAGGAGAGCTGGCTATTGGTCGAAGCCACGATCCGCGACGTGCGCGGGCTTTGCCTGGTGCTGGCCATGCAGCCGCTCGAGGACGACAGCCGGCTGGAGCGGCTTGCGGATGAGGGAGCGCAGCGGCTTCGCCTGGGCGAACTGTCGGACGAGGATCAGGAACGCCTCGTGCTGGCCCGGCTCGGCGCGGAGCGGCTCACCGAGGAACTTTCGGCGCAGGTGCGCGGCCGCGCCCGCGGCCATCCGTTCTTTTGCCTGGAACTGGCGCAGGCGCTGCGCGACGACGGGCTGATCGAGGTAGTGGAAGGCGTCTGCCACATCGTGCCCAGCGGCAGTATGACCGACCTGCCCATGCCGGACTCGGTCCAGGGCACCGTGATGCGCCGTATCGATCGCCTCGCCCCCGAAAGCCAGGTCACGCTAAAGGTGGCAAGCGCGGCAGGCCTTCGCTTCCCGACCCTCCTCGTCTCCGAAGTCCATCCGACCGCACGTGGCGAGCAGATGACGGTCGCGCGTCATCTCGCGCTGCACGACCGCGTCGGTTTCCTGCTGCCCGACCAGGTCGACGAGCGGGAGGGCTACGCCTTTCGTCACGGCATCATCCGCGACGTCGCCTACGAATCGATGCTCTATGCCCAGCGTCGGCAATTGCATCGCGAGATCGCGCTTTGGAACGAGGATGCCTCCGCCTCCAACAGGTCCCGCGTCTATGCGCTGCTGGCCTATCATTGGGAGGCCGCTGGCGAGACCGCACGGGCCACGGACTATCTGCGGCTCGAAGCGGAGCGCGTATTCGGCGCGGGCCTCGTCGGCCAGTCGATCGAGATCGGCTTGCGGGGCGCGCGGCTGCTCGGCAGCGACCTGCCCACCGACAGAGGGGCGCTGCATGCGGCCATCGGTCAGGAATTGGAAACAATCGGGAGATTGCTGGACGGCCGTCGGCCCGATGAGCTGGCTGGACTGCCGCCGCTCACCGATGAGCGGGCTGGTCAGCTCATTCACCTCCTGCTCGTCCTTGCGCCCTTCGCGCATCAAAGCGAGCAGGTCGAACTGTTTGCGTTGATGGGATGCAGGTGTCTCCGCCTCACCCTCGAATACGGCAACGGCCCGCTCGCCCCCGACGTCTACTCCATGTACTCGGTCGTCTATGGCGCGCTGACCGGAGACCGCGATACCGCCGCCATCTGGAGCCGTGTCGGCCTTGCCTTGTTGAAGGGAGAGCGGGGCGCCGGCTTCGCCCGGTGCAGCTTCATTCATGCCTGGTTTCACAATCACTGGGTCGCGCCGCTCGGTGAGGGCATCGCATTGGCAGACGCCGGCAGCGAGGCGGGGCTCGGCGACAACGAGGTGATCTACGGCTGCTTCAACTTGTCGGCGTCCGTCGTGCTGCTGGCTGCCGCCGGCCGGCCGCTCGCCGAGGTCATGGAGCAGGCGCGAATCCGCATCGAGCGCAACGGACAGCGTGTCCTCAATGCGTATTATCATCTGGTATTCGAGCTGCAATTCGCGAAAGCGCTGGCCGGCTTGACCTCCGCGCTGCCCGTGCTCGGTGATGCCGAATTCGATGAAGTCCGCGATATCGACTCTGTCGTCGACACCAATCTCAGCAACCAGATCGGCTACTATTTCGTCACAAGGCTGAAGCTGCACCTGCATGCCTGCGACTGGTCGGGCGCTCTGGAATGGGCGGCGCGCGCGCATCCGATGCTTCCCTATTTCGGCGGACAGGCGGCCGAGTTCGAGCTCTCGCAATATCGCGGCCTCGCCGCGGTGGCCGCCGCTGCATTTGGCGCCGCAAAGGAAGGGCTAACGCACCTCCAGGAGGGACGCGATTGTCTCGAGCGGCTCCGGGGCTGGGAAGCGCGCAATCCGGCCGTGTTCCGTCACAAGGCCGATCTGCTCGATGGCCTGGTGCAGGCCGCGATGGGCCGCGACGGCGATGCGGCGCGCCTGCTCGGCCGTTCGGGCGAAGGCGCTGCCGCCGGAGGCTTTCTTCAGGATGCCGGTCTCGCGCACGAATATCTCGCCCGCTGCCGGCGCCTGGTCGCCGACAGGGCCGGCGCTACCGCATCGGCGCTTGCGGCGCGCGAGATGTTTCGCTCCTGGGGCGCGGATGCGAAGGTCCGCCTTCTCGAAAAGGAATTCGAATTGCCGCCCACCTAGCTGACCGATTTTTCGGACTTGATTTTCTCACTTAATTCTCCCGCCTGGCACCCGACCTGCGTCATCGACCTGTCATCTGGATAAGAAAATATTTTGATTGTCGGAACGAACAGGGCTGGTTTCCATAGGGACTTACCTAGTAAACTTAACATAGCCTGAAGCGACGGCACAATTATTAGTTGTTAGCCGGGGCCGCGGCTGAACCGCAGAAGCGGGCTCCGCGAATGGGGGAAAACGATGCCGGCATCAACGAAGCCTAGCGTTGCGGATCAGCTCCTGGACTATCTGGCCCTCGAGCATGCCAAGACAATTTTTGGCGTTCCCGGCGCCGGCGTCATGCATCTGCTCAAGCGCATCCATGACCGCGACGAATTCACATACATCATCACCCGGCACGAGACCGGCGCCGCCTACATGGCGGACGGATATTATCGAGCGACCGGAAAACCCGGCGTGGTGCTGGTCACCAGCGGTCCGGGCGCGACCAACGCGCTGACCGGTACCATGAACGCGCAATTCGACGGCTCGGCCGTGCTGACGCTCACCGGCGAAGTGCCGGAGCAGTTCTTGGGCCGCGGCTATCTGCAGGAAGGCACCGATTGTGGGCTCAATGTGCGCGACATCTATGCCGCCGCCACGCGCTACAGCGCCGATATCGCCGATGCCTCGAGCATGCCGATCCTGGTCGAGCAAGCGCTGCGATCCATGCTGTCGATTCCCCGTCGTGCCGTGCACCTCAGTATCGCCGACAACATCGCCGCCGCCGACGCTCGAACGGATCTCTACGTCTCCCCGCGGCCCCCGAAGAGCCCGGAAGCCTATCGTTGCCTGCCGGAGGGCGCGCCCCAGCATGGGGTCCGCCGTGCGCTCGAGGTGCTGAGCTCGGCGAAGCGCCCGCTCATTCTGCTCGGCAATGGCTGCTGGGAGGCGCTGCGCGATCCAGCGACCGCGCGGGCGTTGCGGTGCCTGGTCGAATGGTGGAACATCCCGGTCATCACCACCTCGGACGGCAAGGGCGCATTTCCCGAGACGCATCGGCTTTCGCTGCGTGCCTACGGCTTCGCCGGCTGCCTCTGGCCACAATACTGGATGATCGACCCGGCAACCAACGGCGCGGCGCATGACGCCTTGCTGGTGATCGGCTCCTCCCTTGGCGAACTCGCTACCTACAAATGGAATCCGATGCTGGTGCCCAAGGGACCGTTCCTGCAGGTCGACCTCGACCAGTCGGTGATCGGCCGGGGCTTTCCGGTCACCGATGGCATCGTTGCGGAAGCGGGCGCCTTCATTCGCGCGCTATGGGATCAGGCGCCGGCCTTCCCGCACGATTCCGCCGCCGTCGCGGCGCGCGGCAAGGAGATCGCGGAGATCAGGAAAAACCATTCGCCGGTCGTTTCACCCCCGGACGCCGCACAGACGCCGGGAACGCTCCATCCGGCGGCGCTTTGTCAGTTGCTGAACGACCATCTGCTACAGAACGAAGAGCTTCCGGGCGCGATGGTATTCATCGACAGCGGCAACTGTGTCGGTTGGTCGATGCACTACATGGTCGTGCCTGAGGGGCGGGAAATGCATAGCGCACTCGCCATGGGCCCAATGGGCTTTGCGGTCTGCGCCGTGGTCGGTGCGCGCTATGGCAGACCTGATCGGCTCTGTGTCGCACTGGTCGGCGATGGCGCGCTGCTCATGCATCTCGGTGAAATCAGCACAGCCGCCGAGAACAAGATCGGCGCCATCTGGGTCGTGCTCAACGACAACGACCTGAACATGGTTTCCCAGGGCATGAACGCATTCCTTCCTGATCCCGTTCCGTTTTCGTACCCCCTGGGCAACCCCGACCTGCGCAAGGTTGCGGAAGGTCTTGGCGCCGAAGCGTATGACGTCGAAAAGCCGGCCGATTTTGCGCCGGCCTGGGAAGCGGCGCTGCGCGGTGCTGCTGCCGGACGGCCACAGGTGATCGTCGCGAAAGTAGATCCGAAGGCGGCGCCGCCATATTGGAGCAAGCCTTACTGGCCCACGACGGCGACCGCCGATTGAATTGACGGCTTCGAGGGGGCGAACCAAATGCAGCAACAACCGGATCTCGATATTGCGATCGTCGGCGGCGGCGTCGGCGGCATCTATACCGGCTGGCGATTGATGACGTCGACGCTTGGCGATGGCCTGGCGGCGAAATGGGCCAGGGAGCGCGGTGGCGCTCTCAAGGTGACGCTGTTCGAGGGCAGTGATCGCATCGGCGGCCGGCTGCTCTCCGCCCGCTCACCGCATATGCCCGACACTACCGCCGAGATCGGCGGCATGCGCTACGTCAGCCCCGCGCAAACGCGGATGAAAGACCTGGTCGAGAACGTACTCAAGCTGCCGACCCATCAGCAGGTCGTGGACGTCGCAAACAACATTGCGTTCCTGCGCGGCCATCTTCTGCGCACTTCACAGCTCGGCAACCCGGACGTGCTCCCCTACTGGTTCGACCCAGCCGAGGCCAAGTGGCTCGCGGCCCAAACGGGTGCCAGTCCGGCGGAGCTGATCACGCGGGAATTGATCAAGCTCATGCCGGAGATCCCCGACAAGCTCAAGAGCGGCCAGCTCCGGCAATACCTGCTAGACCAGACGATCGACGGCCTGCCGCTGTGGCAGCACGCATTCTGGAACCTGCTGGCCAAGTATATCAGTCCGGACGGCTACAACGCTGCGCGCACGACCGTCGGCTATGACTGCCTGGGCGGCAACACCAATGCGCTCGACCTCATCACCGAATATTTCGATTTTGCGCAGGGTGTCGAGTACCGGATGGTGAACGAGGGCTACGAGGCGGTGCCCTGGCAATTGCAGCAGAGGTTCCACGACGCCGGAGGCGAAATCGAATTCAACTGCTGGCTGGATGGGTTTGTTGGCGTCGAGCTCGCCGACGGATCGAAGGGCGTACAGCTTGATTTGCGCGATGGCCGCAAACTGACCGCGCGCGCCATCGTGCTTGCCATGCCCCGTCGCGCGATCGAATTGTTGCGGCCGGAGGGCGAGGTACTTGACCCAAGGAACACCCAGTTCCGTCACGACCTCGCCTCGGTCCGCGCGATTCCGCTGTTCAAGTGTTTTCTGCTGTATCCCGAGAGCTGGTGGCAGGCGGCAGGGGTTTCCAGCGGTCGATCACTCACCGACCTGCCGTTGCGGCAGTGCTATTATTGGCCCGTCGGGTCGGACGGTGTTGGCGTGCCCAAGCCCAGCGAGCCCGGCCTCGTGATGGCTTATGACGACCTCCTGAACGTCGACTTCTGGGCTGGCCTCGACACCATCGCGAACGTGCAAAGGGCCGGCCTGCAATTAGGCGCGCCAGTGCTGCGCGCGCTGCCGACATTCAACCGGGCTCCAAGTCCGCCTATGTCGTCACTTCAGACGGACGAGTTCTCCAAGAGGCTGCTGGCGAATTGGGAGGCACACAAGGCCACTCAGCCGATGGTGGACGAACTGCACCGCCAGCTCTTGCAGATGCACGGCATCGAGAGCGCGCCGAAGCCGACCGATGCCGCCTATATGGACTGGTCGCGCGATCCGTATGGCGGCGGCGTGCATCTCTGGAACGTGAATTACAACTCGGCGGAGATGCTCAAACACATGACCCAGCCGGTCGCGAACTTTCCCTGTTACATCTGCGGTGAAGCGTACTCGACCAACCAGACATGGGCCGAGGGCGCGCTGGAGACTGCCGATATCGTCCTGCATCGTCTCGGCTTGCCCTGATCCGGAGTGGCCCGCATGACTGAAAGCTGCATCGGCATTATCGGCATGGCCCAAAATCTGCCGACTGACATCCGCACCAACGATGACAGGATCTTCGATTGGCTCCGCGAGCACCATCCTGACGGACAGGGTCTATTCACGGGCTATGACAAACGCCACGTGCTGGCCGAGGGCCAGACCGTGCTCGATATCCTCGTGCCGGCTGCACGCGCAGCGATTGCCGATGCTGGCTTGGACATCAGCCAGATCGACATCGTCATGGGCTGCCTCTCTCCGAATACCTATTTCGTACCGCCGGATTTGTTCGCGCTGACGAGAGATCTGAAGCTCTCGGAAAGGACGCTGACGATTCCGCTGGCAAATGATTTCAGCAATTTCAATGTCGGAGTGGCACTGGCCGACGCCATGATTCGCGCCGGACGTGCGCGCAACATCCTGGTCGCAATCGGCGGCGGCTGGACAACCATTATGGATTACCACACGCCGCAGTCGGTGAGCGCGGCCGACGGCGCGGCCGCTGCGGTGGTGGGCGTGGCAGCGCCGGGGCAGCAACCGCGCTGGCGTCTGGTGGATACCGAAGTGATCGCCCAGGAGCAGAATTTCGGCGATATGTTTCTGATCGGCGACCGTCGCCAAGTGCGGTTTGAACCCGGTGCTTCGGACCCGAGTCCGCAGGCCCAGGACTGGACCGGTCCCTACTACCACGTCACCGAATCGGGTCTGAAACATTTTGGCACCTTCGGTGGCCAGACGGCGCCGCACGCCGTGAGCCGCCTCCTGCAACGCCAGGGCATCTCTTCCAAAGACGCTACCCTGACTGGCCACCAGGCCTCGCAAACATTGCTGGATGTCTGGCAAAAGACGCTGGAGCCCGGCGCGACGTTCTTTACGCTCGCCGAAAACGCCAACATGACCGTCGCAAACATTCCCGTGAATCTGTGCCTGATGCAGGGGAAGGTGAGCACACCATGGGTGGTGGCACTCAGCCTCGCCGGCGACATGCACGCCCACGCCATGCTGCTGCGCGCGCCGGAGAAGTGAGACGGCTTCAGAAGGAAGTCGCTCGCTTTCTCCAAGCGCGAAGACGTCGCGTCGCCTGACATGAAAAAGCGCGCCGACGACGAGCTGTTTCTGCGATCGAAAAAAGGACTTGGTTGCAGGGAGGCGCAACCACCGATACCGACATTCTTTTCGAGTCGCGAGCTGACCGGGTACGACGCCTGCGTCCCGAACGCAGTGAGTATCTCTAAGCTATTGATATTTCTTGATGTGACAGTCGCGTCCGTCCAGTTTTGTTCACGATCGTTTCACCCAATTCGTTGCGAATTGCGGCGTTCTTGGAGAAGAACGGGGCTCAGTGAAGCATAGCCACCTTTGGATGCAGGACGGGATCTCCAGCCGAGGCTAGCTGACCTCAGGGGGCCATAGCGTGTGTTGGGGGCTGTGCGCGCTAGGACCGACGTGTCGGGGGTTCGAGTCAGTGGTCCGCTGCATTGCGAAACCCACTATCGCGGGAGTCCTGTTTTGGCGGGCAGCCCAGCTCGCTGGGAAGGATTTTTATGACCTGCCGGAAACCGCCGCTTGTTCGAACCCCTGGCTATGTTCAATCCTGGAGGCGCAACCATCTCAAGTTGCTATTTCAGGTGGTGGTCTGACCGAAAATTGGCAACGGAGCTTCGGCTGAACTGGTGATGATCTTCATCCTGGCCTCGATACCTCCGGCGATCATAATCGGCTCGACCAAGGCCGCGTTGCGCGCCCAGGCCGCGCCAGCCGAGCACGCGGAGATGAAGTAGGCCGCAGCCAATTATTCAAGACGATGGCCGGTAGCGTTTCGCAATCACGGCGTCGAATGCATTTCCCATCTCGACGACCGACGGCCTTAATCCGGTAAACAATTCGAAGGCGTCCGCGGCCTGGTAAATCGCAAGGTCACGCCCGGTCATGACCTCGGCGCCTTTTGCCTTTGCAGCTTTGAGAAGTGGCGTCCAGAGCGGCCAATAGATCGCGTCGGCCACCCACAGGCCGCGATGCAGCAAGACGTCGGGCACTGGCGAGCCGCGGTCCGGCAACATTCCCACCGGCGTTGCATTGACCATGCCCACGGCGTCGCGCAGCGCCTCCTCGACGCTTCCAGCGGTTCGCGTCGGCTGATCGCGCGGCAACCGTGCCGCGAACTGCTCAGCCCTGGCACGGTCAACGTCAAAGATGACGAGTTCGGCAACGCCGCGAGCCGCGAGCGCGAAAGCGATCGCTTTGCCGACGCCACCGGCGCCGATCAGGGCGACCACGCCCCGCGAGGAGGCGGCCGAAAAGTGGCCGATGGCGCGCTCGAAACCTGTAGCATCAGTGTTGTGGCCCATCAGCCGGCCAGCCTGGACCTTCACCGAATTGACTGCACCGATCGCACGCGCGTGTGGCGACAATTCGTCGAGCAGATCGACCACCGCTTCTTTGTAGGGGAACGTAACGTTCACGCCCGCGAAGCCGAGGCGTCTCACGCCATCGAGCAACGCACGCAACTCCTCGCGGCCGGCTCCCGCCAGCTCAATCAGGTGATAGTGGCAGCGAACGCCCAGGGCATCGGCCGCCTGCTCGTGCATCGCGGGGGACGCCGAATGCGCGATCGGCGCGCCGATCAAGCCGGTGAGAAATCTGCGACGATCAGGATCGATCATGTGCAGCGTCGATCACCCGACGCGCTGCGTCAAGCGCGCGTTGGGCTCGCATCTTGGCGTCGACCGTCTTCTCAAGCCCGGCGGTAGGGACTTCAATGCTGACGACGATATCCTTTGGCATGGCCCGCGTCAGTGCCCGGAGATCGATGCCGCCCTCCCCTGGAAACAACCGCTCATGGCGGGCAGCGTGGATCATCTCTTCGGTCGTCGCCGGCCGTTCGGCCGGGCCGTCGCATAGCTGCCAGTAGTGAAGCCGCTGAACGGGAACGCGGGCGAGTTCTTCGATCAGGCTTTTCGATCGATCGAAATGCAGCGCGTCCACCAATACGCCGGCATTTGCCTGCCCGATCTGTGCGACGATCCGGTTGGCGGTCGCGAGGTCAGGGACATAGGTCCAGGGCATGAATTCGAGATCGGCGGTCAATCCGTAGAGGGCCGCTGCCTGACAAAATTTCGCATAGCGATCTGTAAATCGATCGAGATCGGGATCGTAGGCTGCGACCAGGATATGTTTGGCGCCGAGCCGCGCACCCGTCTCGAAGAACGCGGAGAACGACGCAATCTCGGTGTCCGGGCTGAACGCGACCACTTCGAGGTCGGCAACGGTGATGCCGGTCGCATCCAGCCGAGCGATTGTTTCCTTCAGCTCGGCTTCATTGTCCATCAATGGATAAGCGATGCCGCCCGGGACCGCCGGCAACAGCCGAAGCCCGACGTGATCGTAACCGCAGGCCGCAGCGACGTCGATCAGCGCCGGCGGCGCCAGTTCAAGGACGGTGAGCGCGGCCAGCGAGAACGGCGCCATTATCCAAAATCGGCGATTCGAGCGTCGAGCGCGAACATGACCTGATAGACCTCCGCTTCTCCGATGCCGCTGAACAGGTCCGGCGCCGTTTTCTTCGCCTCGAGCAATGCGCTTTTGAGCGACGCTTCGTCGAGGGCTTCGACGATCACGATTCCGGCAAACAGGCCTTCATCCCTGCGCATCCCCTTCTCGACCGTCGGCACCGAAGTTCGGGCGATATCGGTCACGCCGATCTGCACTGCAGCAATGCCGTCGCAGGCGGCGATCGAATCGGCGAATTGCTGCGGACTTGCAGGCAGTCGTTCGATCCGCAGCGCGACGATCGTGGCGCCCTCGCCACGGCCGGCCCGTGCCGACATCACGCCGCCGCCGCGGATGAAGTTACCCAATTGAGGCATGATCCGCTGCGACCACGGCGTCGGCGCATTGAGCCGCGCCAGATAGGCGGATCCGTCGAGCACCTCGGGCGCCTCCAGTTCGTAGAGGATGAAGAAACGATTGATGTCGCTCCGCTGCGCGCGAAACACGCGAACGCCCAAAAATCCCTTGGTCGTCACCCGTTCGGTGGTGTGCTCGCGCGTCAACCAGTGCCGATAGTCGGTCAGGTTGATTGGCTCGACGTCGCTCCAGATGGCAAGAAAGCCTGCGCCGCGCATTCCGATCTCCTCCGAAACGATAGGTCTACGCTTTCGCCCGCAGGCCGTGCAACGAAGCCGGAATCGCATCCGACAACTTGCCGAGTTTTTGCACCGCAGCCAGAATGGCTGCGATATAGCCGTAAGGGCCGAGGCCGCAGATGACGGCCGTGGAAGCGCTCGACGTAATCGAGTGCCGGTGCAGCTCGTCCCGCGCATGAATATTGGAGATGTGGACCTCGATCTTCGGGCCTTCAAATATCTTCAGGGCATCGATCAGCGCAATCGACGTAAACGAATAGGCCGCCGGGTTCATGATGATTGCGTCGAACGTGCCGTGCGCCGACTGGATCAGATTGACCAGTTCACCTTCCAGATTGGACTGGTGAAACGCGATCGTGATCCCGAGATATTTCGCGATGTCCTGGCAACTCGCCTCGATCTCCTTGAGTGTCGTCGAGCCGTAGATATGAGGCTCCCGAATACCGAGGAAATTCAGATTAGGTCCGTTCAGGATCATGATCTTGGTGGCCATCGCGGCTCCTCCCTTTATAATGCCAAAACGTAGTCTAGCCGCCAAACCATTTTGCCGGGATTGTCACCAGTCCCGGAAAAAGCACCATCAGAAACAGCACGACAAGCTGGGCTATCATGAACGGCCAGACGCCCTTGATGATCTCTTCCATGCTGATCCTGGACACCCCGCAGACGACGTTCAGCACCACGCCGACCGGCGGCGTGATCAGGCCAATGGCATTGTTGATGATGAACAGCACGCCGAAATAGACCGGATCGATTCCCGCCGTCTTGATGACGGGCATCAGGATCGGCGTCAGGATCAAGATCGTCGGCGTCATGTCGAGCGCGGTGCCGACGATCACCACGATCACCATGATGGCGAACATCAACAAAATATTGTTGCCCATGAAAGGCTTCAGCACGTCCACGATCTGGGTCGATATCTCGGACACCGTAATCAGCCAGGACGATACCAGCGCAGCAGCCACCAGGAACATCACGATGCTGGTCGTTACGGCGGCGGAGACGAAGATTTCATAGAGTTGCGACCATTTCAGCTCGCGATAGATGCAGGTCGCCACGAACAGCGAATAGACGGCGACGACCACCGCCGCTTCAGTCGGCGTGAAGATGCCAAAACGAAGCCCGACGACAATGATGGCCGGCAACATCAGCGCCCAGAAGCCGTCGATGACGGCCTTGGCCATTTCGGAGAATGACGCGCGTGGCGGCGGCGTGAGGTTTTCCTTGCGCACCACCCACCACCAGGAGACACACAATCCAATACCAAGCATCAGGCCCGGCACGATTCCGGCGAGGAACAGCTTCGAGATCGAGACGCCCGCGGCGACGCCGAAGATGACGAAGCCGATGCTGGGCGGAATCACGGGCGCGATGATGCCACCGGCGGCGACGAGGCCCGCGGCATAGGATTTCTTGTGGCCGGCGGCCACCATCATCGGCACCAGGAGCGCTGCCAGCGCCGCGGCATCCGCCGCGGCCGAGCCGGACAGCGAGGCTAGAATGCAGGACGCCAGAATGGTGACGTAGCCAAGCCCGCCACGCAGATGGCCGACGGCGACGAGGGCGACGTTGACGATGCGCTTCGCCAGGCCGCCCTTGCTCATGAGTTCGCCCGCCAGCATGAAGAAGGGGATCGCCATCAACGGAAAGCTGTCGGCGCCATTGATGACGTTCTGCGCCACGATTTGGGAATCAAACATCCCGATCGTGCTCATCAGCGCGATACCGCAAATGATCAGCGCGAAGGCGATCGGCATGCCCAAGGCCATCGCGCCGAGCAACGAGAAGGTGAAGACCGCAATGGTCATGCGCTGCCCCCCCGCGAGCGGGTCGGACCTGGATGGATCGTGGGCGGCATGTCGGCGGACATCAGACCTCTTCCGATTCCCTGACGGCCGCCATGTCGGCTTCGCTCGCCCGGCCGGAGGCCACCCGGAACAGGTCGTAAAGCAGCATGATGCCGGCCGAGACGCCGAACAGGACGCCGACGAAATAGAAGATGCCGAGCGACAAGCCCGTCGCCGGCGCGCGGTCATCAATGTTGATGATGGTCTGGCGCCAGCTTCCCACCAGCAGCAACCAGTCGGCAAACAGCATCAAGCAGTAATTGATGATGAAGCAGATCCGTTTTCCCGCGGGCGACAGCATCCGGACCAGGGTATCGACCCCCAAATGCGCGTGCTCGCGCACGGCGACGATGGCGCCGAGGAAGGTGAGCCACACCAACAGCCAGCGCGACAGTTCCTCCGAAATCGTGATCCCTGAATTGAAGCCGTAGCGAAGGACGACGTTGCCGAAAACCAGCACCACCATGACCGCGAGGCAGAGAGCGATGACGCCCTTGAGCACCGCGCAATACAGATCGAGTGTTCGTTCCATGGGCGGTGTCTGGAGCTAGAGTTACGGCAGGGCCAGGTGATTTCGGCCTGCTTTCGCAGATATCGGCGCGTCACTTGATCTCTTTGCGGATGCGCTCGAGCTCTTCGTTGAAGAGTTTTACGGTTTCCGGACGAAGCCCGGCCGAGATCTTGTCGACCACGGGCTGCGCGGCCTTGCGCATGCGCTCCAGCTCTTCCGCCGCCACAGGATTGTACTGCATGCCCTTGGCCTGCAATTCGGCAAGCGCCTTTTCGGTCTGCAGCCGCGTCTGCTCCTTTTGATAGTCGCGGCTTTCGTCGTAGGCTTCGCGCATCATGCGCTGCTCAGCTGCCGAGAGCTTGTCCCAGAAGATCTTGCTGACCAGGATGATGTTCTGGGTGTAGGTGTGGTTGGTGGCGGAAACGTATTTCTGAACTTCGTAGAATTTGTTGGACAGAATGACCGTGTAGGGGTTTTCCTGACCGTCGACGGTGCGGGTCTCCAGCGCCGAATAGAGTTCGCCAAAGGCCATCGGTATAGGATTGGCCTTAAAGGCGCTGAAGGATTCCAGATACACCGGGTTCGGAATCACGCGCAGTTTCAGGCCGTTGAAATCCTCGAGCTTGGTGATGGGAAGCCGGCTGTTGGTGACATTGCGGAAGCCGAGCCCCCAATATCCGAGGCCGATCAGCCCGCGTGGCGGAAGCGCATCGATCATCGCCTTCCCGAACGCTCCTCGGGCAAGGGCCTCGGCTTGATCCGTGGTGCCAACGATGAACGGAAAATCGAGCAGGCCGAATTCCGGCACTACCGTTGCAAGCGAGGTAGTGGACGCCGACAGCATCTCCTGCGTGCCGCCGCGCAGGGCCGACTGCTGCTGCAGCTCGTTGCCGAGCTGAGACGAGGCGAACTCGCGGACTTTCAGCTTGCCGCCGCTTTTGGCCAACAGGATTTCCGCGAATTTCTGCACGCCGAAGCTGACGGGGTGGTCGGTGTTGTTGAGGTGCCCCCAGCGAATGGTCCGCTCCTGGACCTCTTGCGCGAATGCCGCGCCTGCCAAAAGCGCGCCGCAGAACACAGCCGCGGACAGAACTGTAAACAGCCTCATTTCATTCCTCCCTGAATGAACCGGCGCCCGGCCGCAGCTTGTTGCCGCGAACTTTTGTGTCGGCCCGATCTTTTTTCTGGTGGAAACCATATAACGAAATCATTGTCAAATGATAATAATCGAACTATAGGATATTATGTGATTTCTCAGACGAGTATCGATTTGCGGCGAAAGCCGCGGTTCGCGGCTATGCTCGCCAGCGAATCGCCTCAGCCTTCACGGGCTCCAAAAGCGGGATAACCATTGACGATTCTGGAGCATTCACAGTCTCCCATGTCGGCCGGCGACAGCGGCTATCACCGCATCCGCTCCGACATCATCTTCGGCGTGCTCAATCCCTCCGGACGACTCAGGCTCGACTCGATGAAAGAGGAGTACGGCGTCAGCGTCTCGACGCTGCGCGAGATCCTCAACCGGCTGGCGTCGGAAGGGTTTGTCGTTGCCGAAGGCCAGCGCGGTTTCGAGGTCGCACCGGTCTCGATCCAGAATTTGCGCGAACTCGCGCAACTGCGAATCCTGCTCGAACATCACGCGATGACCGAATCTTTTCGGGCCGGCGATATGGAATGGGAAGGCCGCGTGGTTTCGGCCCATCACAAGCTGGCGGCCACCGAGCGCGCTATCCTTACCGCGGGTGACGATCCCGAACTACGCAAACGCTACGACGGCGAATTCCATCAAGCGCTGATCTCGAGTTGCGGTTCGCGTGAACTGATGCAAACCCATGCCGTCGTGTTCGACAAATACTTCCGTTACGCCTTGCAGTATCGCGGCAGCGCCACGATCGGGCAGCACCAGGCGCTGCTGGATTGCGCGCTGAAACGCGACGCTGAGAGCGCGAAATCGATCCTGACCGAGCATATCAACAGCTGCGTTGCCCACGCGCTTTCGCTCGGGACGCTTAAGTGAGCGGACTGGTCGGGTTCTTGTGACCGGCCAACATGCAGATAACCGCCGGTGGGATGTCGAGACAGATCTATTGGTGATCGGCGCCGGCGCGGCGGGAATGACGGCGGCGCTTGTGGGCGCGCTCGAAGGCCTCGACACCATTCTCTGCGAAAAGTCCGACATGGTTGGCGGCACCACCGCGACCTCCGCCGGAACGATCTGGATTCCCGGCAGCCGCCAGAGTGAAGCGGCCGGCGCGCCCGATAGCATCGAGGCCGCCAAGACTTATCTTGCGGCGCTACTGGATGAGGACGTCGACGACTCCCGCGTCGCCGCCTATCTCGCGACCGGCCCCGCCGTGCTCGATTACCTCCAGCAAAAGGCCAGCGTGGCCTTCACGCCGCCGCCGGTTCATCCCGATTACCACGCCCGACCCGGCGCCGCGATTGGCGGCAGGGCGCTAGGCGTTCTGCCATTCGACGGCCGGAAGCTCGGCCCAGACTTTGCGCGGGTGCGCCCGCCCCGCCGCGAATTCATGGTGCTCGGCGGCATGATGGTCGGCAAGACCGACATTCCGTCTTTGCTGCATCCGTTACGCTCTCTAGAGAATTTTGCCAAGGCCGCATGCCTGCTGGCACGGCAGGCGCTAGACCGCATCCATCATCCGCGCGGCACGCGCCTGATCATGGGCAACGCGCTGGTCGCGCGGCTGCTCTCCAGCCTGAAGAAACACGCGGTCGAGATTCGTTACCAGACCCAGCTCACCGAGCTTATCGAAGACGAGGGAAAAATCGCCGGCGGGCGCTTCACGACAAACGATAGCGACATCAGCATTCGCGCGCGACGCGGTGTCGTGCTGGCGACCGGAGGCATCGGCTGGAGCAGCGAACTGCGTAGCCGGTTGTTTCCGAACGACACGCAGCGCTATTCGCTTTCACCCGACAGCAACACCGGCGACGGCATTCTCGCCGGTGAGCGGGCGCACGGTGCGCTCGCGCAAGACATCAGGAGCCCGGCGCTGTGGATGCCGAGTTCTGTCATGCAGCAGCCGGACGGCCACCTTTCGGTGTTCCCCCACATCATGCTCGATCGCGCCAAGCCCGGGCTGATCGCGGTCAACAGCGGCGGCGTCCGCTTCGTCAACGAGGCCAACTCGTATCATGACTTCGTGGAGGGTATGATTCGGTCGCATCGAACCACGTCCAGCATCCCGTCTTTCCTGATCTGCGACCGCAGTTTTATCCGGGATTACGGCCTCGGCCTCGTTCATCCCGGAACCCGCGACCTCTCAGCTTTCATAAAGTCCGGCTATCTGTTCCAGGGCGACACTATCGCGAAACTGGCGAACGAAATCGATGTCAAGGCCGACGCCTTGGCGGGCACTATCGAACGGCACAATCGGTTTGCCAAATCCGGCGTCGACGAGGATTTCGGTCGGGGGGCGAGCGAACTCAACTGCTTTAATGGCGACCCCGCGAACAAGCCGAATCCGTGCCTGCGCAGAATTGGTCCAGGCCCCTATTTTGCAGTCGCAGTCTGGCCCTCCGACCTCGCGAGCAGCGCGGGATTGCGCACCGACGCTAACGGCCGCGTGTTGACATCCGAACGGCAACCGATCCCGGGCCTGTATGCCGCCGGCACCGATGCCGCCTCGATTTTCCGGGGTACTTATCCCGGACCGGGGACCATGATCGGCCCGGCCATGGTGTTTGCATGGCGCGCGGCGATGGACATCGCCGGGAAGTTGAACGAGCTGGGTCTCACTTGATCGGCGGCCGCGGCAGCAAGGCCTCGCCGCCTTCCATCCTGTAGACATAGTCGAGTGAATACCAAGGCGAGCCGACATTGGTTTTCTGTTGGATTCGGAAACGCGATTGATCTGAGTGTGCTACGGGGTCGAAATAAGGACCTCGTTTTCGGGGTGATCGGCATCCAATGCCGATTGACAGCTAAGCAGTCGCAGCACGGTAAGATTACGGTTGAACATGACCCGCCCGCTTTGCAACATCGCAGAAGGCAGATTCGAAATCGTCGCCTTGATCGGGATTTTTGCGAAACTGAGCGCGGACACATCAGAGCGGGCACCTCGTTGACACCACGCCGTAGCCTCGCCTAGCATCGGCTGCATCATCTGCCCTTTTTCCCCGCTCAGAATAATCGCCATGCGTGCACTGTCTCCCTCGTCGATTCGACCACCCTTGGCGCGATATAGCCACGGGATCGCCGTGCCGATTTCGGCCGATGCGGAAGCGCTCGGCTGGTTCTGCCGCAGCATCGCAGCCAACCGAACTTATCCACTCGTGCATTTCTTACTCGCCGCTGCGCTAGCGCTGCTGGGCTCAGTGGATCATGCGAGAACCGCCGCAAAGGCTGGACTGACGCTTGTTCCGAGCTTCACAATCCGAAGCTACCGGGACGGCGCTTACACAAATCACCCAACTACACTCCGATCCGCCGCCTGCCGTACCTGAGGAACGGCCTCTGCTTTTCGCTCAGCCAATTCTCCGTCCGGCGACGAGCCAGAGCGCATAACAGGGTTTCAGGTTCTTATGATTTCTGGACGCGCGTGACGTGTAGATGCCATTGCTTTTGATCCGGACCCAATAAGAGGCGGCAAGATCGTCATCCAAGCTAAGCGCTATACCAATACCGTGGACGTGAGCGCGGTACGCGACCTATACGGGACCGTTATGTCTGAGGGCGCGACCAAGGGTATTCTTGTCACTACATCAGGATACGGCCCGGATGCGCACGGGTTTGCAAAGGGGAAACCATTAACGCTACTCGACGGAAACAACCTCCTCTACCTGCTCGCGAAGCACGGACATGTCGCTCGTATCGATCTTTCCGAAGCTAAGCAACTCGGTAACGCATTGAAGCGCGCTTCGAGCTAGGTATCGCACCGCCCTGGCATTGGGACGTGCGCTCGAACTAGGGCATTTGCTCATAGAGGTATATGTCAGCTTCTGACGGCCAAGCGGAAATCTTGCGATCAGTCAGAGCATTACCGCTCGTGACGCTGGCTGTGTAAAAATGCAAAGGCGCTTGATGGCAATAGAAGAAGTTATTTGTCCAAAACCCCCTTGGCCCTCGAACTCGCAAGCACGCTCAACTTAAAGAACGAACTGAAGAATGTAATTCTCGCAGCGTTTCGATCTTTCGCGTTTTTACACGGCCAAGACCCGAACCGGACCAAGCTACTGAAAAAAAGGGCGGCCGATCTCCCAGTGGCCGCCATGTCGCATTGGGAATGTCAAAGCTGCGATATTCCGCCTTCGACGACCAGTTCCGATCCGGTCATGAAGGAGGAATCGTCGCTCGCAAGGAACAGCGCCGCCTTGCCGATTTCCGCGGCCTCGCCGAAACGATGCAGCGGGACCCGATCCCGACCCGGCATCGGCTGGCACATACTGCCTCTCGAAGGCGGCCCAGCTCCACCCCAGGCGCGGAAATCGCGACCGTGCATTAAATCCGCGCGAATGGCACGATGCACGCTGTGGGCTTTGCGCGACGGTGGGCATAGGAACTGGCATTCAATTCCTGCGTTGCGCCGTTGGGACTGGGGCACATCCAGAACGGGAGCCCGCCCATGTTAAATCCGACACGCAGAACCCTCCTCGCCGGTGCCGTCGCCCTTGGCGCAACGGCCGCGTCAGCTCAAGAGCAACCGGTCGAAGGCAAGCGTGGTGCACCAATACTCGGTCCGCATAATGCAGCCCGGGAAGCGCAGAATCCCGATATCCTGCGGCCGCCCGAAACCGACAGCGGCGGAATTCCAAATTTGCATTTCGCTTTTGCCGATGCGCACGTCAAAATGCGCGAAGGCGGCTGGTCACGGGAAGTCACGCAACGCGAAATGCCAATTGCGACCACGATCGCCGGCGTGAATATGCGACTAACCGCTGGAGGCGTGCGCGAACTGCATTGGCACAAGCCTGACGAATGGGCCTTTATGTTGGCCGGCAAGGCCAGAATTACCGCGATCGACAAGGACGGGCACAATTTCGTGGACGACGTCGGTCCAGGGGATCTCTGGTATTTTCCCAGTGGAATACCGCATTCTATCCAAGGCCTCTCACCGGAAGGTACCGAATTCTTGTTGGCCTTCACGGATGGTGGTTTCTCGGAGGATAGCACTTTCGCGATAACTGACATGTTCGCGCACTTCCCGCCGGAGGTTCTCGCCAAGAACTTCATGGTCGATAAGAAGGTCTTCGACGACATTCCGAAGCACGAGAAGTTCATCTTTCCAGCCGCGGAGCCACCCTCGCTGGAGCAAGACAGGATTCAGAGCCCCGCTGGGCCGCTTCCGCGGGATAGGAACATGAGTTTCCGCTTGATGCAGATGCAGCCCACCCAAGCACCCGGCGGTACTGTACGGATTGCCGATTCGAGCAATTTTCCTATTTCGACAAACCTTGCTGCAGCGCTGGTCGAAGTTCAGCCAGGCCACCTGCGCGAGATTCATTGGCACCCGAATGCCGACGAGTGGCAGTACTACATCTCCGGGAAGGCGCGCATGACCGTGTTCGCCGCACAAGGTGCTGCGCGCACGTTCGACTACCTTGCCGGCGATGTCGGCTACGTGCCATTGTCCATGCCGCATTATGTCGAGAACACCGGCAGTGATCCGCTCCGGTTCCTCGAACTGTTCCGCGCGCCCCATTTCGAGGACATTTCGCTCGCGCAATGGATGGCGCTCACGCCGCGTAATCTCGTCACAGCGCACCTCAATCTTGATCGCCAATTCCTGGACAACATCAGCAAGAACAAGCAGCCGGTCGTGTAGGTAGGTTATTTTTGCTGCGGGCCGCCTTGGTCAAGCGGCCCGCTATTAAGACACTGCGTTTGGTCCTGCAGGCACAATGCGAATGCGGTGGGAACACCAATACCCGGCCATTTGGTGTGACGGCAGCCCGACAGCTTTGCAGGATCGCCAGCGCCTGCTCGTCGTTCCAATCGCGCAACACACTTTTCAGCATATGCAAGTCGCCCGGTGGCAACGCTGATAACCCCCGCGGATGACCGCCACCAGAGCGATAGCGATCCCGGTGAGGAGCAGCGCCTCATCAAAACCCTGCCACGCAAGGGCTTCCGTTTCGTCGGAACAGTGCGGGAAGCGCAGAGGCCCGCAAGCGTCGCGGCCACCGATACCCCGGTGCAACAGCCGAAACTCGCCCTCCCGCTTCCCGATAAACTTCGGTTCGCCGTTTTCCCCTTCGCCAATTTGAGCTCCGATCCGGAGCAGGAGTACTTTGCCGACGGCATGGTCGAGGACATCATTACCGGACTGTCGAAATCAAAATCGCTGTTCGTGATCGCGCGCAATTCGAGTTTCACCTACAAAGGAAAAACCGTCGAGATCAAGCAGATCGGCGGCGATCTCGGCGTCCGTTATGTGCTGGAAGGCAGCGTACGCAAGGTTGGAAAGCAAGTTCGTGTGACCGCACACCTTATCGATGCATCGACCAACGCCCACATCTGGACGGACAAGTTTGATAGTGACCTCGCAGACATTTTTGATTTGCAGAATCGCTTAACAAGCAGCGTCATAGGCGCTATTTCTCCGCAGCTTGAGCGAGCCGAAATGGAGCGCGTCCGGCGCAAGCCAACGGAGAATCTGAAGGCTTATGACTACTATCTTCGCGCGCTGTTTGTCGCCTACCAGCAAACCCGAAAGGGAAATGTTGAAGCTCTCAGGCTGACGAAAATTGCAATCTCGCTCGATCTGCGTTCGCCCGGGCCTACGCTTTTGCAGCAAGTAATTTTGGACAGAAGAAAGCGTGGGCGTGGACAAGGAATGCTGCCCAAGAGCGGGCTGAAACCCGGCAGCTTGCCGAACGAGCGATACAGCTCGACCAGGATGATCCTCTGGTGCTTGCGTTGTCAGGACAAGCGTACTCATTCGTACTCGAAGAGCCGGAGAAAGGGGAAGCTCTTTGTGCAAGCGCCATTGCCCTCGATCCCAATTCGGTTTTGGCGCGCAATTGGAAAGGCTGGGCAAATATTTATCTCGGAAATGACGACGCTGCGATTGAGCAGTTTTCGGCGGCAATTCGCCTAAGTCCTCTCGATCCCCGCTTGTTTTTGATTCAAAATCCCCGCTTGTTTTTGATTCAAACCGGGATGGCATACGCTCATTTCTTTGCTGGACGATATGAAGATGGTCTGTCCTGGGCCACGAGTGCCATCCAGAGCCAGTCAAATTTTCCCCGCGACCGTCGCCACGAGGGGCGCGGCATCCTCGGGCAATACCGGAGGCAGGGACGAATCGCTGAAAGTCATGACATACATCCTGATGTTACTGCTATATCCGAAGCCAAGACACCTTGATCGCCGCGATCAGTTCGGCGGTCGTGTCAAGAGCATCGGATCGACCAGTTTGCCGTTGAGAGCGCGGCGGCCAGCTGCAGTACGGCCGAGATTTCGTCCGGGGTTGCACCAGCATGCAATCACTGGACGATCAAGGCAGGTTTGAGAGCCACAGCCTGGGATAAATTGTAGAAGTTGGGCGAGGTCGCCATGACCGCCTCGTGGACCTCGGCGAACTGTTCTTTTGTGCCGCTACCCTTGATACGGACGGTATATCTGAGGGTCTCGTATCCTGGCAGCACAGCAGGATCGATCCCGAGGAAGCCGCGAAGATCGATCTCGCCATCGGTCTCGATCGACAGGCTTTCGACGGTGATTCCGCGCACCGCGCACTGCGCCACGTATCCGACGGTCATGCAGGCGTTGAGCGCCGCGATCAGATGCTCCTGCGGAGTGGCGAAATTGTTCGACCCGCCGAGTTCGCGGGGCTCGTCGATGTCGATCGAGAACCGGCGTGGCACCTTTTTTCCGCCGAGCTCATAACGCTCGATTTCGGCACGGCTCCGCGTCTGGCCCTGCCAGGTCGTGATGACGTGCCAGTTCGTCTTGGCTTTGGCAGGTTCGCGCTTGACGTCCTCGATCAGCGCCAACAGGTCGTCGACATTGATGCCGTTGACGACGGTGGAGTCGGCAGTCTTCGTTGGTGCACCCACGTGGGGCTCCTTTGCTTGGGGTTGGGTTAGACTTCGCATTCGGATTGTTGCAGCGTCGCGAGCGTCGTGCGGCCGGGTTTCATGG
The DNA here is from genome assembly GCF_004296405.1 of Bradyrhizobium sp. Leo170. Lineage (GTDB taxonomy): Bacteria > Pseudomonadota > Alphaproteobacteria > Rhizobiales > Xanthobacteraceae > Bradyrhizobium. The sequence continues at coordinate 8,476 of NZ_PSRR01000057.1, read as the reverse complement.
TCGACCAGCAGGGGTCCGCAGAACCGCCCGGCACCGAACGCCTGCTCGACCCACTGCAGCGGTCAGGCTGCGTCGCGGGCAGCACTACCGATCGGATAAGCAGGGAAGTCCGTGAAACCCACCTCGCCGCGTCGGGTGTAATAAGTTGATCGGTCCGCTACGGCTAACGGCCAGCCGTGCTTGAGACGCTCAACAAGGTCCGGGTTTGCGATATATGGTCTGCCGAAGGCGATCAGGTCCACCAACCCGGTGTCGAGCGAAGCCTGGGCGCGCTCGCGGTCATTGAAGCCGCCACACCAGATGAAGGCGCCAGGAAACACCGCCCGAGCCTTGGCAAGCAGCGCGTGGTCGAGGTACCGAGGCTTGAACTCCGCCGCCTCCATGTTTCCTTCGGGCAGTAGCTCGTAGAGCAGATGGATGTATGCCACGCCGCGACGCCCCAGCTGCTCGACAACGTACAGAAACGTTTCCTCCGTAAGAGGGTCCGCCGGCATGGAGCCGTACTTGCCGAACGGAGACAGGCGAACACCCACGCGCCCCGGACCGAATTCAGCCACCACCGCCTCGACGACTTCCATCAGGAAGTGCGTACGATCTTCCATGCTGCCCCCGCCGTAACGGTCGGTGCGCGTATTGAGCACCGAGTTCATGAACTGCTCGATCAGATAGCCGTTGGCCGCATGGAGTTCGACACCATCGAATCCGACCTCCCGTGCATTGGCGGCGGCTTTGGCGAAGGTGCCCACCATGGCCGACACCTCATCCGTGCTGAGAGGCCTCGGCGTCTCCACAGACATAAAACGCAACCGTCCGTCCGGGCCATGGGCGAACACCTCTGAACCCGCAGCCCTTTCGTCGGTCACGCCCACCGGGGCCTGGCCGTTCGGCAGAATCGAGGAATGGGCCAACCTGCCGACGTGCCACAACTGCATAAAGATCGTGCCGCCATGCCGGTGAACCTCATCGGTCACCAGCCGCCAGCCCCGCATTTGGGCTTCGGAGTGGATTCCGGGTATCCTCGCGTAACCATGACTGGACTGATCCACGTCGTTGACCTCGGAAATGATCAGGCCGGCGCTGGCCCTCTGGCCGTAATAGGTGGCGATCATCTCGTTCGGGAGGTCACCATCGATCGGGAGGTCGCCTTCGGACGTTCGCGTGCGGGTCATGGGTGGCATGACGATGCGGTTCTTCAGCGGAACAGTGCCGCCAAGCAGTTGAGTTTCGAACAGGTCGGCCATAGATCATCCTCCGATCAGATTTCTGCCGAAGGTTTATTCTTCGGTAGTCGTTCCGATCTACACACCCTTTGGTCAGTGGTCGGCGGATGAAGATCATCAAGAGACTACCCGGCTTGCCGGTCGAGCGCGCGCTAGGCGTCTTTTCGGGACGCTGGAAGGCGGTCATCCTTTCTGTGTTGCTGGACGGCCCGCAACGCACATGCGAGCTGGAAAAGCGCATTGCCGGCATCTCGCAGAAGGTGTTGATCGGGCAGCTGCGAGCGCTTGAGGAACATGGAACGGTGAGCCGGCAGCCCAGCGCCGACGATCGTCAGGGGGTCGAATACCTGCTCACCCCGCTCGGCGAAAGCCTGCGGCCCGTGTTGGATTCCCTCATGGAATGGGGAGCCCATCACGCCAAGGAGCTCGATGAGCTCGATAGGCTTCTGCCATGCGATGCTGTCGTTCGCGATCGTCCGACCTGACGCCTATCGGTTATCGCGCAGGCGCGCCAGCGCGGTCTCGATGTACCTCGCGCAGGCGCCGTCGCCCACGACGAGACATCGCACGTGCCGTCGACGCATGTTCCGTCGATCCTGGCCGCTGCTCACCAGTTCGCATCCAATCCAAGCAGCCCCAGAATGTTGCTCCGTAACTCCGCCAGCTTGGGATCGCCGCGGTGCCTGGGGAAGGGACGATCGACCGTCATGTTGGCCTTGATGAGCGCGGGGCGGTCGCTGAATACGATGACGCGGTTGGCCATGAAGACCGCCTCTTCAACGTCGTGCGTCACCATCAGCGTGGTGAAGCCGCTGCGCTGCCAGAGCGCGGCGATTTCCGCCTGCATGGAGATGCGTGTCAGCGAATCGAGCTTGCCGAGCGGCTCATCCAGAATAAGTATCCTGGGGTTGTTCACCAGCGCTCGTGCCAGCGCGACCCGCTGGGCCATTCCTCCCGAAAGCTGATGCGGGTAGGCGTTGCGAAACGCAGAAAGCCCGACGAGGTCGAGCGCCGCATCGACGCGGGGGCGTTGGCTCTTTAAGACACCCTGGGCCTCGAGCCCGAGCGCAACGTTTTTCCAGACGGTTCGCCACGGAAACAGCGTCGGATCCTGAAACACCACCACCCGCGACGGAAACGGCCCTTTGATCGGACGACCATCTTCGAACAACGCGCCCGATCGCGGCGGTTCAAGCCCGGCCACCAGACGCAGCAAGGTCGACTTTCCGCATCCCGAGGGACCGAGCAGCGCGACGAATTCGCCCGGTCTTACGTTGAAGCTAACGTCATTCAGTACCGGCAGCGCGGCGCCATCGATGTCAAAGGCGTGGCTGACGCCCTCGACATTCAGCGACGCGCCGACGGCAGTCGGCCGATCAGTTTCAGCGATAGCAACCGCTACCATTTGACGACGCCTTTCTGCCAGACCAGCAGCCGGTCGCGTGTCCTGAACAGTAGGGTGATCGCACCGGAGCACAACAACGACATGACGATCAGCGCCGCATACATGTTTGCGTAAGCTGCCCAACCCTGCGCCCATTGCAGATACCACCCGAGCCCGGCCTTGACGCCCATCATTTCGGCAACGACCAGAACGGCAAAGGACGATCCAAGACCCATAAACAGGCCTACGAACACGTGCGGCAGCGCCGCCGGAATTGCGACCTTGAGCACCAGGAAGGACGGCTTCGCCCCCAATGTTCGCGCGACATCGTAATAGGCATTGCTGACGCTTGCGACGCCCGACCAGGTCAGCACCGTGACCGGAAACCCGGTGGCCAGTGCGATCAGGAACGTGCTCGCGCTCCAGCTCGACGGAAACATGAACAAGGCAAATGGCAGCCATGCCGTTGCGGGCAGCGGCCCGATGAAGCGCAGGGCAGGATGTACCCAATAGCCGACGGCGCGCGACCATCCAATCAATACGCCGGTGAGAAAGCCGATCGCGGCCCCGAGCGCATAGCCGACAAGCTGAAGCTTCACCGATGCAACGGTGCTGGCCAGAAGCTTCGGCCAGTCGTCGGTGTAGACTTCGACGATGGCTTGCGGCGGCGGAAAGAACGGCAATGGCAGCCATGCGAACTTGGCGGTCGCGATTTCCCATATGGTCAGGAACAGCCCAAACGCCAGCAGCCATGGCGCCCGCGACTGCAGGCCGCCGCCAAATCGGCCAAACAGAGTTGCGGTGAGAATGCCACCAGCGAACACGAATGACGCGATCGCCATGTCATGGGTCCGCGACCAATCGCCGAGGTCTTGCCACAGCAGGCAGGAGAGTCCGAAGCCGGTCCACGCCAGGCCTGCCAATGCACCCGACGCATTTTTCGCAACCGATATCGGAAACGACAGCGAATGGCTCGCGGCGGCGGCTTTATCTCCGGCAGATCGCGCCAGTGCCGGCGTCTTAGACCCTGTCGAATACGTCGACATAAATCCGCTCAGCGAATTTCGCGGTATCCGCGGCCGGCTTGAAGACCGAGACGCGTTTTAGATCGTTCGCACCGGTCTTGCCCATAGCGATGCACTCCAGAAGCTGGTCGGTCGGTGAGCTCATATTGATGCACATGCGGTGGTCACGTCTTTCGGCATCTTCGATCAACCGGTCACGTCGACGACCACGCGGTTGGCGAGCTTTTGGGGATCCGTACTCTGCTTGATGATCGACGCCCGTTTGAGGTCGCTCGTGATCTTGACGACTTCCCGACGCAACGCATCGCCCGCAGGATGGTGTCCATGCGTGTGGCTGCGCAGCATCGCCGCAAGGTCTGCGACCGGAACTTTCGGTGTGTATGGTGCGAAGACCTCAGCGGCGTCATCGGGGTTGGTGGCGACATGGACGGCCGCATCGTGGATGGCATTCGTCAAGGCGGCGACTGTCGCGGGATCTTTTGCCCACAGAGAAGCACGGACACCCATCGTGCAGCAGGACAGGTTGGCGTAGTCGCCGGAGAGATTCGAGGCGATCTCCACCAGCTCGCCGTTGCTGCGATGCTGTATCAGCCACGCTGTCGGATCGGCGTCGGCGATCGCCTGGACTTCTCCGCGCTTTAGCGCGATCGGCAGCAGGTCCGCCGGAAACTCGCGCCATTGAACGTCGCTTTCCGGGTTGATGCCATTGTCAGACAGCAAGATCGCGAAGAAATTGCGGGGCGAACCGGAAATGCTGGACACGCCGATCGTCCCGCCTTTGAGTTTCGTGATATCGGTGATGCCCGATGTCTTGCCGGTGAACAGGCGCGTGCAGCCGCCGTGCAGGCCCGCTGTGAGCTTCACATCGATGCCCTGCTCAAGCGGCTTGAGCCAATTCAGCAGCATGCTCGAACCGGCGTCGGCTTTGTCCGTCGCAAGCGCCTGCAGCATCTGGTCGGTCTCGCCGGCGACCTGAATAAATTCGACATCCAGGTTATGCTTGCCAAAATACCCATGGTGCAAAGCGACCGGCACCGCCGCAGTGCAGATCCCGGTGCCATTGTACACAAAGCGAATGTGTCGTGCCGGCCCCTTGGGATCGGCGGAAGAGCTGTCGGATGCTCGGCAGATCGGGATGTCGCCGATGCCGTTTGCGGCGGCTGTCGATCCAAAGCCGGGGAACGCGTTCGCCGCCTTCAACACGGCAAACGGAGCAGCGGCACCCAGCACTCCTGCGAAGCCGACAAACTTGCGTCGCGACAACGGCGCGAGCCGACTGCGATCGGGCGATGCCGGTCTTGAGGATGCCTGAGGGTCGTTCATTCCTTGCTCCTGAATCATCGAGAACGTCCGGGTTGGGAGGGTGCAGTGAATGCGCATGGTGGTGCAAGATCGAGCCGCAATGTCGACTTTCACGTTGTCGTGCCTGCAACGTTGCGCCCGTGTGAAGCGGCGCTCGATCGCATCGATCGGGAAAGCAAACGCCAACTCCATCACGGAGACGGCAGAACGGCGAAGCCGTCTGCTGAATCGGGAAGCTGTACTGGCCGTAGATGATCAGCGATCCGGATTCGGGCACTGTTACCCCGCTCTGAGTTTGCATGAGACCCGCATCGACACAACGCAACAGCGCTGCGACCCGACGCGATCCCGGTGACGATCAGGCAAAAAATGTGCGCTCTCGGCTTATTGAAACAGTACCAAGATTGATCATTCCAATTGCACCGTACCCTGCTGCGTAGGCCCGGACGCACGATGTCGTGATGCGGCGCTGCGTGGTCGGCATTGGACAGACGCGCTTGGCCTGAGCTTGCAATCGCCGGAGGATCGACCCGCGCCGCGCGAGACGGAGTCAACCGCTCGACAAGCAATGTCCGGATTGGGCCAAGTTCGAAAGTTTCAAGTTCGAAAGTCTGCAGCCGGTCTGCGTCGCTTCCGCTTTGCTATAGACTCACGATCGCGCGCTTCTGCAAGATTTGATTGTGCGGACCGTTGAAAGAGTTCGGATTGGGGCCTTCTTTCGAAGTCTCAAGTCACAGTCTCAAGGATCTAGGCGACGATGCGGAGTTCTGACCTTCTCAAGACGCCCGAGTTGAATTACGAACAGTGGCGGGATCTGTTGCGCTCGAACTTTGGGTTGTACACGGTAGACGATCCTAAAGTCTTTGCCGGCAGAGTTCGCTCCCGGAGCATCTTCGGACTTAATGCGTCGGAAATCAGCAACAATATTCGCCATTGCGAACGGACACACCATTGCGAACGGACACAAAGGGATATTCGCCTTGATGGTGTTGATCACTGCTATGCCGTATTTCAGGTCGATGGACGATCAACGATCATTCAAAACGATCAGGCCGTAGAGCTGGCCGTGGGAGATGTCGCATTCATAGATTCTGCCCGCCCAGTGACGTACGTTAATGATGGTCACGAAGAGTGGCTTTCTCTGCAGTTGCCTCGCCAGTCTCTGATCCCAGCGCTTGGATTCGCGCCCCGCGGCGGGCTTCGTGGCCACTCTGGAACGCGTGCATCACGCCTGCTGTTCCAACTCGTTCTGAACGCCGTCGACGCCGAGCAACCGATGCCAACCTCGGCTGCCAACTATATGCAGTTAGCGGTTTACGATCTGCTCGGAGCGGTATTCGCGCCGCTGGACCCAGTACCAGGCCCCCTTCATTCGGATCGGTTGTTTAAGCGCATCTGCGATGTCATCAAGGATCGCTTTGCCGACCCAGATTTCGGTCCGAGTGAGATTGCTGCCGAGGTCGGTATTTCGCTACGTTACCTGCAAAAACTGTTCACGAACCACGGTTGTACCTGCAGCGGCTTCATTCAATCAGTGCGCCTGGATCAAGCTGCCCGCGCTATTAGGCGTCGGGGGTCGAAGTCGGGCCAGCCTCTGAGCACGATCGCCTACGATTGCGGGTATCGCGATTACACTAACTTCGCCCGTGCATTCCGCCAACGCTTCGGTCACGCACCCGGCGTTCATGTGCAGGGCGACAACGTTCAACCCCGTGCGTGACGTAAGGCACGAAAGGGCGCGTTAGGCCCACGACGCCGCTTGCTCAGTGGCCTAGCTTTGATGGCACGACGCCGACGGCTGCGTCGCGAGATTTGTCGTCAGCGTGAACCACCGGCAGATTCCATTCTGCTCAGTTCACTTTCCCGTGCGCATCATTTGTCTAGGAGTAGCAATGCAAAACATCGTTGCGCTGGTGGCGTTGATCGCCATCGCCGCGTTATTGGCCTGGTCAGGTTTCCGCACATGGCGAGTTAAAAATCGCATCGGAAAATGGGGCGGCGCAGGTCTGTTGGCGCTGCTTTCCCTTGCGGTGTTGTCCGCCAGCGCGCTCACGTCGCTGGGGATGATCAAGCAGCACAGCCGCTCGGCGCCCGTTCCGGACATCAAGATTAGGGCAACCCCTGAACTCGTTGCGCGTGGCAAGGATATCTCCGACGGTCTGTGCGGCGCCTGCCATTCACACACTGGCACGCTCACCGGCGGCTACGATCTTGCCGTAGAACTCCAGATTCCAATTGGGTCCTTCGTGGCTGCAAATCTTACTCCGGCCGGGCCATTGAAGCACTGGTCCGATGGCGAGATCTTCCGCGCCATTCGCAACGGCGTTGACGCGGAGGGCCGGTGGCTGACAATGATGTCCTACGTCAATGCCGGCCGACTGAGCGACGACGACATCAAGGCTGTGATCGCGTATATCCGTAGTGTGCCGGCGGCAGGAAATCCGACGCCGGATCCGCCCGATCACATGAATCTGCTCGGCCTTGCCATGCTCGGCGCAGGCATGCTGCCAAGCGGCAACCCGATCGTCACCGGACATGTCTCAGGGCCGTTGAAAGGGCCGACCTTTGAGTTTGGCGAATACATCCTGGCGTATCAAGACTGCCGTGCGTGCCACGGCGAGAATTTGACCGGCGGCATGCCCGGGCAGTTGGCGCCGCTCGGACCGGACCTGAATCTGGTCAAGGACTGGACGCTGGCCGGCTTCATTGCAGCCATGCGTACCGGCATCGATCCCAACGGTCACCAGATCAGCGAGCAAATGCCGTGGCGTTCTGTCGGAAAAATGGAGGATGACGAGCTGGCCGCGATCTATCGGTATCTGGCGCATATGCCCAACTCGTAATGCCGGTTGCATTGCGAGCATCAGCACACTGGAGCCGGCCGACGGAGTCGTCGGCGCGCGATCGTGCGACCCGGCGCATTCATAAACGCCGTGCTAGACCTGCAGTCATTGCATCGTGTCCGCGAGCGAATGGTCAGGCAGCGTAGTGGCATCATCAAGCACTCGGCGCCTTTATGCTGGAACGCGGCATTTGCGGTTTGACAAGGACAACACTTTTCGCGAACGGAATTGCCGCCCGTCCTGGCCGAGGTGCTATCGCCGCGCATCGTGCGTTTGTAAGGGCTGGCTTCGGATTGGCGTCAACTCGATGTCCGGATCGAGCAAGTATCGACTAAGGTCGGAGAGCTTAGCAGGCAAGCTGCCGGATGTGAACGACTGACGGGCATGCCGGGCATCGGTCCCATTATCTGGGGTGCCATAGTGGCGGCGATTGGAATCGGCGATAGCTTTGCCAATGGCCGCGGCTTCGCCGCTTGGCTTGGACTGGTTCCCATGCAGATCTCGACCGGCGACGCACAAAATCTCGCCAAGATGTCGAAGCGTGGCTCGCTACCCGCGCGTCGCGTTCGTGCAAGCCGCCTGGGTCGCCCTTGAAAGGTCGGGCCGGATCGATGGCAGGCTATGGGCGCCGCGGCGGCATGACAGAAGACCACGTGTCTTCTCGAAGCCGTCGATAAGGCTGCCTGCAAGTGCTACTAGTGG
>NZ_PSRR01000056.1 GCF_004296405.1 Bradyrhizobium sp. Leo170 | reverse complement strand
TGATTTGCCCGACGGGTTAAGCGGTTTATTTTTCGCGGCAAGGCTGGACGGGGCAAATCACGTTGGAATCGCTTGCATAATTCGTCTCGCCGCGCACGCGACACTAGCCCCTCATGGTGAGAAGCGACGGGCACGACGTAGGACCTTTCGAGAATGGCGCGCACTCTCGCGAACATCGGGCGATTGCAGCAGCGGCTGCCATTGCGCGTCAGGCCCGGTGGAAGCGGCGACAAATCTGAGAGCGGGCGGCAGCCGCCTTGGCGCACTACCGTCCGCAATCGATTTCGTCACTACCGATATCCATAGGGATACTGACCCGGGCAGACCCAATTGCCGTAGGTGTCATAGGAGCAGTTGTTGTAGCCGCCGCCGTAGTAGCCGTAGGCCCCGGCTGCGGCGGCTCCGACCGCTGCCGCACCCAGACCATAGGCCGCTCCTGTCCACGCCCCACGATAAGCCGCATTGCCGTAAACCCCTCGGGCAACCGGCCGCCCCGCTATTGGCCGATACCCGTATCCACGTCCGGCGACCCCGTATCCGCCGACGCGCCCGGCATGAACGGCCCCGCCCCGGAACTGAGCGCCGCGCATGCCGCCGCCATGAAATCCACCGGCACGGAGCCCTCCACCTCCACCACGGCGGGCAAAAGCGTCATCTGGAACCAAACTGGCAGCGACAAGAATGGCTGCCGCGAAGCCGATGAGACCGTAACGAGCCATGGGCATCCTCCCGATTATGGAGTGCCGTCGATCCGATAGCTCCGGCAGAGATGCCCGCGCCAACGGCGACCAGCACCGCCCACAGTTTTCGTCGCGAGCCTGCATTTCGTTTGACTTGGATCAAAGCCTTCCACGAGTTCACCGCCCCATCCGCCGAGCTTGATCCAGATCAAAACGCCCCGAGGTTCTTACGAAATCGTTCATCGTGGAGGGCTAGCGCGATTTTGGATTTAGGCGCATAATTTTAGCGTTGCTGGTGGCGTTTATTCGCGGGCGTCGGTAACCGAGAGATCGGTTGTGCTCCCGCCGGTTGCGGACGCTAAGGTGCTTCGCGAAGAGGCTGCCAAGCTACCACCACTGCGTTTCAAGCAGGACAACTTAGCGAAATGAAAGACCATCAGGCGCGGCACCGCAGCCTGGCCCCCGAAATTTTCTGCAGAGAGCCGCGCGTCCGTCGAGGGAAGGAGCTTTCCCGTGATGGAGCACCCTACCAGGGTTGGTAATCGACTGTTAGCTGCACTGCCGCCGGCAGATTTTAATTTGCTCGCTCCCTACCTCCGAAACGTATCGCTTGAACGCGACGAGGTTCTGATACGATCGACGGAGCGAATTGAGCAGATCTATTTCCCATGCAGCGCGACGATTTCGTTCATGCTGGACTTGCCCAACGGACAAACGGTGGCAACCGCTGTCATCGGGAATGAGGCAGCCGCGGGGCTGTTGTCGGCGCTGGGCCCCACCCGCTCTGAGGCGACCGCGATCGTGCTCGTCGCGGGGACATCGTTGCAGATTTCTCCTGCACGATTTCATGCGGCCTTCAGCCACAGTGGCGCGATCAGGGATTTGGTTTGGGCCCACACCGGGGTCCTGATGACGCAATTCCAGTACGTGGGCGCCTGCAATGCGCTGCACTCGGTCGACGCCCGCTTGGCGCGGTGGCTGCTCCACATCCACGATAGAATTCATGGTGACACCCTGCCGGTGACGCAGGAGGAACTTTCGATCTTGCTCGGCGTGCGGCGAACGACCGTGACGCAGGTCGTGCACAAGCTTCGGATGTCGCGCGCCATCCGGTCCAATCGACGGGGTCTGATTGAGATTGACAGACCGCGGCTCGAAGCAGCGGCATGCGATTGCTACAAGGCTATGTGCCGCAGAATCGATCGCATTGTGTCGCCGCCGGAAAGGAGGCCTCACAGTCACGCCGCGCCGGGTGCACAAATTCCACGAGAGTGAGATCCCATTTTGCCCAAGTCCGGCATTGAGTCCATTTCGCCGTTCACGCTTGTGGCCCAATGTATTCTCTGATGTGCAAGAGCACATCACGCTCGTCCTTCGCTTTAATGGTGGCTGGACCGTCGCTTCGATTGGCCACGGGCTTTCTTTGCGAGCAAGCGCTTCAACTTGGCTCGCAGGCGAAGAATCTCTTCGTACCTCGCGCGGAGATCGTTTCTGATCCAGGGCGCTGATGGCGGCTCGTTGCGGCGGTTGCGGTTTGGCATACCGCAACCTAGTGCCGAGATTTCCCGAGTGCAGCAGAATACCAGAATTAAGCTTGATGCCGCGGTTTCAGGTTAATTCTGGAACCGGCGATTATAGCAAGAGGAATGTCTTCGCTGCTGCGCCGCGAGATTTGCCAATCCCCTCAATGCGCCATGCTGCGTCCGGCCTCGTCGCAGGCCTGCATGCAGCGGCGGCAGGCGTCCGCGCAGATGCGGCAATGCTCGTGCTCGCCTGCGTGTTTCTGGCATTCGTCGGCGCAGAGCCGGCAGGCCGCAGTGCACGTGTGCAGCATGCGGCGGATCATCTCGTCATCCCAGCCGGTCTGACGCGTGGCCATCCTGCCCGTGACGTTGCAGACATCTGCACAGTCGAGATTGAGGCGGATGCATTGCGTCAGCGACTTGACCATGTCCTCCGCCAGGCAAGCGTCGGCGCAAGAGGTGCAGATCTGGGCGCAGGAATAGCATTCCTCGATGCAGCGGACGAGCAGGCCATCGCCCTCGCCATGGGCCCGTGGGTGCCGGCTGATCATTTCCTGGACTTGCATGGAACTCTCCGCAGGTTTTGAGGTGTTTCCTCGTTCGCCTAATTGCCGAACGTCAGAAAGGTTCTCTCAAACGCTTGAAACGGGTCTCGACGCTCGCACGCAGGCGGAGCGGCGAAAGCGAAACTGCCTCGCGTGGCGGCGTATGAGGTTCCCGACCTCGCGGCTGGCTCGTTTGCGCCCTGCACCGTGCGACGAGAGTTGTAGTGTACGAGTTTGGAAACGTGCGGTCGAATCAATTACCGTGCCTTCTCGTCGGATTCTCCGCGGCTTACGGGGCTGCCGCGGGGCATCCATGGAAGTTGCAATGCTGGGGGATGAGCTGATGCTTTCGGGTTTCAAGCCGAAAGGCGAATTTCGACTGTTGGATCACATGCCGATCAGCGTGATGATCTGCGAGCTGACCGATTTCAAGATCATCTACCTCAACGAATCCACCAGGCAGAATCTCAAGAAGATCGAGCATGTGTTGCCTGTGAAGGTCGACGCCCTGCTCGGCCAATCGATCGACATCTTCCATAAAGAACCGCAGCGCCAGCGCCGGCTGCTCTCCAATCCGAAGAATTTGCCGCACAAGGCGCGCATCACGATCGGCGGCGAGACCCTCGACCTCACGGTGACCGCGATGATGGACAGCCGCGGCCGCTACACCGGACCGATGCTGACCTGGGAACTGGCGACTGAAAAGGCGAAGCTCGAGGCCGAGACCGAACGGCAACTGCAGATGCTCGACAACATGCCCATCAACATCATGATGTGCGATCCCGATAGCAGGATCACCTACATCAACAAGACCAGCCTGAAGACGCTCGACACCGTCAAGCACCTGCTCCCGGTGCCGCCGGACCAGATTCTCGGAAAATCCTTCGATATCTTTCACAGGAATCCACAGCACCAGCGCCGCATCGTCGGAGATCCGCGGAATTTGCCGCACGCGGCCAAGATCAAGCTGGGACCGGAAACACTCGACCTCAGGGTCTCCGCGCTGTCGGACAAGAACGGCAATTATGCCGGCGCGATGCTGAGCTGGGCGGTGGTCACCCGCAATGTGAAGCTGGCTGATAACTTCGAGAAGAACGTGAAGGGCCTCGTGGGCACGCTGGCCTCGGCTTCCGGCCAGATGCAGACCACGGCGCAGTCGCTCTCGGCGACCGCCGAATTCGTCAATCAGAGGTCATCGAGCGCAGCATCGGCCTCAGAACAGCTCTCCTCTTCGGTCAACGAGATCAGCCGGCAGGTCACCGAAGCCAGCCGCGTGGCCAAGGCGGCCGTTGAAGAGGCCGAGAAATCGGACAGGCTGGTCACGGGACTTGTGACCGTCGCGCAGCGGATCGGCGATGTCGTCGCCTTGATCAGCCAGATCGCCGGCCAGACCAACCTCCTCGCCCTGAACGCGACCATCGAATCGGCCCGTGGACGCGGGCAGAGGATTCGCCGTGGTGGCCTCGGAGGTGAAGGCGCTCGCCGGCCAAACCGCGAAGGCAACCGAGGACATTGCCACGCAGATCCAGGAGATGCAGGCGGCCACCGGCGACACCGCCGCCGCGCTCAAGGCGATCTCGCAGACCATCACAGAGATCAACGAGATCAGCACCGCGATTGCGAGCGCCGTGGAGGAGCAAGCCGCCGCGACCAAGGAAGTCACCACCAACATCAGCGGAACCAATCGCGCCATCGGCGACACCAGCCAGGCCGCCAGCAACGTGCTCGCCGCCTCGGGAAGCCTCGCAAAAAACGCCTCCGATCTGGAAATCGAAGTCGACAAGTTCCTCGCCAGCGTGCGCGCGATGTAGCCGGGCGAGCCAGACCAAGCTTCCTTGACCGGCGTCGATCATGTGTTAGCCTGTAACTGCAGATGGGGATGGAGTCCCCCGATACCCGCCCGTCGTGGGCTAATGACTCCTGCTGAGTGAGGCGGCAAGCCTCGCTGCGGCGGGAGCATGGATCTCACCCGCTGACAGCGGGTTTTTTGCTGCCTCGAAAAGGAAAGAGGCGGCGATGCAACCAAAGCAACGCGCATATCGCAGAGGCAGCCGATGACGCGGCTGCGCGTCCTGCTGCGCCTGATCAGTGGTGACCGCTTCGCGCGCGCCCTGCTCTGCGCCGTGTCAGCAGCCTCGATCCTTGCCTTCGTCTTCGGTGCTGCGGCCGAACTCGTCATCGCCTTGCTGGTCCTCGGCGTTGCGACGGCGCTTGCCGAAATCTCCATGCATCCAAACGAATAGAAAGTAGGTGATATGCTCGGTTACGTTCTGGTTTTCGTCGGCGCCGGAATTGGCGGCGCCTTGCGTCACGGCGTCAATCTCTCCACCGCCCGCACGTTCGGGACCGGCTTCCCGTACGGGACGCTGACGGTCAACGTCGTAGGCTCGCTGGTGATGGGTTTGCTTGCGGGCTATTTCGCCTTCCGAGGGGAAGCCGCCCAGACCTGGCGTCTATTCCTGACCACGGGCATCCTCGGCGGCTTCACCACCTTCTCCTCGTTCTCGCTCGATACAGCCCTGCTCTATGAACGCGGCGAGCTCGGCCTGACGCTGCTCTATGTGGCAGTGTCGTTCGCCTGCTCGGTCGGCGCGCTGTTCGTGGGGTTATGGGCTGTGCGCAGTCTTGTGCAGTGATGGGCTGGTTTCACTGCCAAGCCCGATTCAGGCAACTTCCAGTGTCGGGATATTCTTGATCCTCTCGCCAAGCTCTTGCTGCGCCCGATGCAAATCGTAGCGCTTCTGCAAATTGAGCCAGAGATCGGGACCGTTCCCGCACAGCTTCCCAAGTCGCAACGCCATGATCGGCGTCACCGGCTGCTTTTCCGTAAGCACATCGTAAAGCGTCTGGCGCGAAACCCCCAGCAGCTTAGCGATCTCCGTCTTGGGCCGACCGATAGCGGGCAAAATCTCCTCGCGAAGAAGTTCGCCCGGATGCATCGGCGGTAAACCTCTTTTCGGAAGCTTCCTGGCCATGAACTTGTCCTCAATGATAGTCTTCCAGATCGACGTCGACGGCATCGCCTTCGATCCAGCCGAACGTGATACGCCAGTTTCCGCTCGCGTTCACAGCGTACCGACCTTTTTCGCGGCCGACGAGGGCATGAAAGCGGAACCCCGGCAAATTCATGTCTTCGGGCCGCGACGCATCGTCCGGCGCCCGCAGAATATTGGCCACCCGCTTCGAGTTCTGCACGCTGAGCCGACGCCCGTCCCCGGTCGCGAAAAACCGTTCGAGAGCCTTGTCCCGGAACGAGCGGATCATGGCGATGATGTAAGGTAATAGCTTACATATATCAAGTGATGCTTTACAGATCGCGCCGCGGCGAAAAGCCAATCCGCCCTACGCACCTACTCCGCGGCTTGCCTTACATAGCGCGCGCTCGGGGTGCGCATGGTCACGAGTTCTTCGGCGGCGGTCGGATGCAACGCGAAGGTTGCGTCGAAATCGGCCTTGGTCGCTTTCATCTTCACCGCGATCGCGACCACCTGGATGGTCTCCGCGGCGCAATCGCCGACGATGTGACAGCCGAGCACGCGGTCGCTAACGCCGTCGACCACGAGCTTCATCAACACGCGGGTGTCGCGTCCTGACATCGTCGCCTTGATGGGGCGGAAACTGGTCTTGTAGATGTCGACGTGGCTGAATTGCGCGCGCGCCTCGGCCTCCGTCAGACCCACAGTGCCGACCTCCGGATGCGAGAACACCGCGGTCGGAATGCTGGTGTGATCGACCATGACCGGGCGCTTGCCGAACACGGTGTCGGCAAAGGCGTGGCCCTCGCGGATTGCGACCGGCGTCAGGTTATGGCGATGGGTGACGTCGCCGATGGCGTAGATGTTCGGCACCGAGCTTTTCGACCAGGCATCGACCGCAATGCCGCCATTGTCCGGGTTGATGGCGACGCCCGCCTTCTCCAGGCCGAGATTGGCGACATTCGGATGCCGGCCGATCGCGAACATCACCTTCTCGGAGGCAAGGCTCGAGCCGTTGGACAGATGCGTGGTGAATTCCTTGCCGTGACGGTCGACCTTGGTGACGGTGCAGCCGGTCAGGATGGTGATGCCTCGCTTCTCCATCTCGGCACGCACATGCTCTCGGACGTCCTCGTCGAAGCCGCGCAGAATGTTGTCGCCGCGGTAGATCACGGTGACGTCGGAGCCGAAGCCGGCGAAGATGCCGGCGAATTCCAGCGCGATGTAGCCGCCGCCCTGGATCACGATGCGCCTCGGCAATTCGGCGAGGTGGAATGCCTCGTTGGAGGAGATCACGTGCTCGATACCGGGAATCACGGGCCCATGGTTGGGCGCGCCGCCGGTCGCGATCAGCACGTACTTGGCCTTGACCGTCTCGCCGGTCGAAAGACGGAGTGTGTGCGCGTCCTCGAAGACGGCCCGCGTCTTGACGATATGCGCGCCGGATTTTTCGACATTGGTCGTATAGGCCGCCTCCAGCCGCGCAATTTCCTTGTCCTTGTTGGCGACGAGCGTCGGCCAGTCGAACGAGGCTTGCGGGATGCTCCAGCCGAAGCCGGCGGCGTCCTCGATCTCCTGCTGGACGTGCGAGCCGATCACGAACAGCTTTTTTGGCACGCAGCCGCGGATCACGCAGGTACCGCCCATCCGGTACTCTTCGGCGACCATTACCTTGGCGCCATGGCCGGCGGCGATACGGGCGGCGCGAACCCCGCCCGAACCGCCCCCGATGACGAACAGATCGACGTCGTATTCAGCCATGGCGCTGTGTCCTAAACCAGAAAATCAGATCTCCTTGCCGCGCTTGCGCATCTCGGCCCGGAACTGGGCGTTCACAATCTCGGCGAACTGCTGCGCCCACTGGTTCATATAGGACATCGAGAACTGGATTGCCCGGGGCTCGCTGGCGAGCAGCTTCTGGCCCAACGGCGACTTGTAGAAGGTGACGAGGTCCTTCAGTTCCTGCTCGGTGAATTCGTTGGCATAGACCTTGGCCATGCCGTCGCCGATCTCCTGCTCGCGGCCGGCCAGGTTCTTGGCGACGATGGTGGCAACCTCGTTGAGGTCCTTCTGGTAGTTGAGGTTCGACTGCACCAGGCTTTCCTTGGTCTGCAGCACGATGTTGGGAACGGCGTTGGCGTACATCGCGCTCGCGTTCTTCATCTTGAGGATTTCCTTGGCGGCGGCGATCGCCGCGGGCGAGCCTTCCTTCAGCGTGGGCGCCGCCGCGGGAGCCGGCGCCTTCTGCTGCGCGCTCACCGATACGGCGGTCAGGGCCACAGCCAATCCGAGGCCCGTGGCCGACAAAATCCGTACAAAGCTCGTCATTCTAATTCTCCCAGAATTTACGGCGTCAGCGCCGTTCAACAACGCGAATTCCCTGCGCGCCCGCCAGCACGACCGTGCCGGCGAGACCGATGAACAACCCGTGCTCGACAACGCCCGGGATCACGCTCAGCAGTCCCGCCAGGCGCGGCGCATCCCCTATCCGTCCCAGATGGGCGTCGACAATCCAGTGGCCGCCATCGGTGACAAAAACGTGGCCGTCCTTGGCCGTCCGCAGCACCATCTCGCCGGCAACGCCGGCCTCCACAAAGGCTTTGGCGATCGCCGCCTTGGTCGCCGCGAGCCCAAACGGGATCACCTCGATCGGCAGCGGGAAACGGCCGAGCGGATCGACCCATTTGCTCTCATCGGCGATCACGACCATGCGATCGGATGCGGCCGCCACGATCTTCTCGCGGAGCAGCGCGCCACCGCCGCCCTTGATCAGGTTGAGCGCGGGATCGACTTCGTCGGCGCCGTCGACCGTGAGATCGAGATGGTCGATCTCGTCCAGCGTGGCGAGCGCAATGCCGCAGGCTTCCGCCTGCGCGCGGGTCGCCTCCGAGGTCGGCACGCCCACGACCTTCATGCCGGCCCGCACCTTCTCGCAGAGCAGGTCGACGAAATGCTTGGCGGTCGACCCGGTGCCGAGCCCGAGCTTCATGCCGTCGCGCACTTCTTGCAGGGCGCGCGCAGCGGCCTGTCGTTTCAATCCGTCCATGTCCACGTGCGACGATTTCCCAGGACTTGTTCTCGGGGCTAGTTCGCGGGATCAGTTCTAAGGCTTGGGAGCGGCCCCATCCCCGCTCCGGCGGCGCATATCTAGCCGCCTTTTGCGCGCAGGGACAGCGCCAATAGCGCCTTATACGGCGGCGGAATGCAGTTTTAATATTCGATCAGAATCGAGCGCCAGCGTGCTGTTTTTCCACGCTTTCTTCCGACGAGGCGACGCTTCGTCCTCAACCGAAAGATTAACTTGAGACCTCGTCCATCGCGGCCAGGATCGCGGCAAACCGTGCCTCGACCTCGGCCCGCATGCCGGGATGGGTAAATACATAGAGGCGATCTTCCCGTATCGCGGCAAGCACACGTGCGGCGACATCGGCCGGATCCATGCCCGCCTCCAATTGCCGCGCGATCTCCGCGACCATGGCGGCCGCCGGGCTCGCGGGATCAAGCGCGGGTGACGGACCGTAGCGCGGAGGGCGGTTACGTCCGCTCTCGCCGATCCGGGTCCGCACGAAGCTCGGGCACAGCACGCTGACGCCGATACCAAGCGGCTTGAGCCGCAGGGCCAGTCCTTCCGACATGCTGACGACCGCGAATTTCGTCGCCGAGTAAGCGCTGAAGCCGAGCCCCCCGTTCATCCCGGCCATCGAGGCGGTGTTGACGATGTGTCCGCCCTCGCCGTGCTTGCGCATGTGCGGCAGGAAGCTTGCGATGCCATGCACGACGCCCATCAGGTTGACATCGATCACCCAGCGCCAGCTCTCGAGCGAGATGGCGTCGATGCCGCCGCCGGCGGCGACGCCGGCATTGTTGCAGAGGATGTGGACATTGCCGAAGGCATCGAACGTGGCGCCGGCGGCGTCCTCGACGCTTGCGGGATCGGCGACATCGCAGATCGTGCCTCTGATGCTCGGGCCAAACTCAGCCAGACTTTTGACAGCGCGCTCCAGCGCGTCCGCCTCGATATCGGCGAGCATCACCTTCATGCCGGCCTCTGCGAACGCACGACTGAGCGCAAGGCCGATGCCGCTGGCCCCTCCCGTGACAAAAGCTGTTCTGCCGGCAAGTTCACGCATGGAACGCCCTCCCATAACGCTCACAGCGAAGTCCGCCCTCTTCTCTTGCATGACGGCGCCGGAAACGATAGCCAAAGGAGGATGAACTCTCCCGGCATTGTCGTTTTCGATCTCGACGGTACCCTCGTCGATACCGCGCCCGACCTGATCAGCGCGCTGAATTACGTGCTGGACCGCGAGGGCTTGGCCCCGGTGCCGCTGCAATCGGCGCGGACCATGATCGGCGGCGGCGCACGCAGACTGATCGAGCGCGCGCTCGAGCTCGAGGGCCGCCACGCCAGCACCGACGACATCAGCCGGCTGACCAAGGATTTCATCGACTATTACGCCGCCCATATCGCCAACGAATCGCGCCCGTTCGAAGGCCTGGAAACCGCGCTGGACGAGCTCGCCGTGCAGGGGTTCCGCTTCGCGGTCTGCACCAACAAGCTCGAATTCCTGTCAAAGCTCCTGCTCGATCAGCTCGGCCTGAGCGGCCGGTTTGCGGCGATCTGCGGGGCTGACACCTTTGGGATCTCGAAACCGGATCCGGCGATCCTCCGGCAAACGGTGGCGCAGGCGGGCGGACAATTGTCCTCCGCAGTCATGGTCGGCGATGGCGGGCCGGATGTCGGAGTCGCCCGACGGGCAGGTATCCCGGTGATTGGGGTTGAATTCGGCTATACCGAGATACCTATCGCCGAATTGAAGCCGGATCGGCTGATCGGCCATATGCGGGAGCTGCCGGCGGCTGTCGACAGCCTCGCCAGGACTGTGAATATCTCGTAACCTACTGAGCTAACGTTGCTTTTTTGCAACGCCACGCGTCCTTATTAACCATCGCCTAGCGAATTCGCCCTGCGCCGTTGCGCCGCAGTGCCCACCCTCCTATGGTCCGCCCGGGGATTGTGGCTCTCAGCCACAGTTAGGTGGATCAATTATGCGTCGTGTCATCGCGATTGCCGTCGCCGGGGCAAGCCTGGCGGGCTGTTCGTCTTTTTCTTGGGATTCGTTCAAGTCGGCGCCTGCGCCGGTCCAGGTTCAGCTCGAATCGACGCCTCCGGGCGCGGACGCGGTGACCTCGGTCGGACCAGGCTGCAAAACGCCCTGCACCGTCTCGGTGGCAGCGCCCGACAGCGGCTTCTCCGTCACCTTCAACCTGCCGAAGTATGAATCGGCCACGGTTCCGGTCACGGTGGTCCGCAACCCCGGCGACCTCACCACTTCAGCATCGACCGTCGTCGATCCAAATCCCGTGGTTGCGGAACTGAAGCCCACGGCTCCGCCGCCCAGGGCGCGCAAGCCGCGACCGAAGCGGCCGAAGCCAGCCGCTGCGGCAGCACCTGCGGCCGAACCGGCCGCCGCGGCCAATGGCTCGGCCTTCCCCGACCCGAACGCGCCGGTGCAGCGCTGATTTGCACGTTCGCACTGCACTGTTTGACGGAGCGCATTGTCGGACGGTAACAAGCTGCCTAGATTGTGCTGGCGGAGCGTCACTTCCCTTTCGTCCGGCTCCGTCGAGCAAGGCGTTGGCAAGGCGTGTGAATGAGCGCGATTTCGCTTCCTCCATCCGAATCCCTGTTCCGTCCGATGACCGATCCGTTCGGCCGGACGATCCGCTACCTGCGCGTCTCCGTCACCGACCGCTGTGACTTGCGCTGCTTCTACTGCATGTCGGAAGACATGACCTTTCTGCCGAAAGCCGATCTCCTGACGCTGGAAGAGCTCGACCGGCTCTGCTCGGCCTTCATCGCCAAGGGCGTGCGCAAGCTCCGCCTCACCGGCGGCGAGCCCCTGGTGCGGCGCAATGTGATGACGCTGGTGCGCTCGCTGTCGCGGCATCTTGCGAACGGCGCGCTCGATGAATTGACGCTGACCACCAACGCCTCGCAGCTCGCGCGCTTCGCAGGCGAACTCGCCGATTGCGGCGTGCGCCGCATCAACGTCTCGCTCGACACGCTCGATGCCGACAAATTCCGCGCCATCACGCGCTGGGGCGACATCGACAAGGTGCTGGCCGGCATCGAGGCGGCACGCGCCGCAGGGCTTG
The DNA here is from genome assembly GCF_004296405.1 of Bradyrhizobium sp. Leo170. GTDB lineage: Bacteria > Pseudomonadota > Alphaproteobacteria > Rhizobiales > Xanthobacteraceae > Bradyrhizobium. Next base: position 21,342 of record NZ_PSRR01000056.1, on the reverse strand, counting down.
CGGTCAAGATCAACGCGGTGGCGCTCAAGAACATGAACGAGGACGAGATCCCCTCGCTGATGGAGTGGGCGCACGGCAAGGGCATGGCGCTGACCTTGATCGAGGTGATGCCGATGGGCGACATCGGCGCCGGCCGTATCGATCAGTATGTGCCGCTATCGCTTGTCCGCGCCCGGCTGGAAAAGCAGTTCACGCTGACCGATCTCGACGAGAGCACCGGCGGCCCTGCCCGCTATGTCCGGGTCAGCGAGACCGGCGGCAAGCTCGGCTTCATCACGCCGATGACCCACAATTTCTGCGAATCCTGCAACCGCGTGCGCATCACCTGCACCGGCACGCTGCACACCTGCCTGGGCCACGAAGATGCCTCCGATTTGCGCAAACCGCTGCGGGCGTCGGCAGACAACGAGCTGTTGTCCGCCGCGATCGACCGCGCCATCGGCTTGAAGCCGAAGGGGCATGATTTCATCATCGACCGCCGCCACAACCGCCCCAGCGTCAGCCGGCATATGAGCGTCACCGGCGGCTGAGGCCGCCGCCCTCACCTCGCCCCGACCGGCCTCCTCCAAGCGCCAATCGCTCCGCGATTCACCAAGCCCACGCAGCGGCTTGGTCCCCGCGTCAATTTGCCCATTTTCCGATTGACGCTATCAATCCGCGCTGAAATGGTGCGGCAGCTTTCACTAGCCCGTGGCGTTCACGCTGGCCGCAGTCGGGCTTTCGTTCGGATTCCTCTGATCGTGCTTGCCGACCAGCTCGGCAAATCGGTCGGCGACATGTATCTCGGCGCCTGGGGGGCCGTCGATCTTCCAGATCCTGCTGTTCGCCGGCTACACCTTCCTGCTTGGCATCATCAAGCCGAGCCACGTGCCGGCAGTGCCGAAGGAAGCGCGCACGCTGACCGGCTGGGCATTGTGGAAGAAGTGCCTGCTCGGCCTCATCCCGTCAGCGGTGCTGATCTTCGTCGTGCTTGGCACCATGATGATGGGGCCTGCGACGCCGACCGAAGCCGGCGTCGTTGCCGCGGGCATCGGCACCATCGTCGCGATCCTCTACAGCGAGAATCTGGTCTTCAAGATCATGTTTGCCATCACCTACCTTGCGGTGATCTGGATCTGCCTCGAGGCGGTGCGCATTCCCGACCTGCGCGACTTGATCAAGCAGGGCTATGAGACGATCATGCGCATCACCTGCATGGTCACCTTCATCCTGATCGGCTCGACCTGCTTCTCGGTCGTGTTCCTCGGCGTCTCCGGCGACGTCTGGCTCGAGCACCATCTGACATCGCTGCTCGGCGGCGTCTGGGGCTTCCTGATCTTCATCAACCTCTTCATCTTCTTCCTGGCCTTCTTCCTGGCCTTCTTCCTCGACTTCTTCGAGATCGCGTTCATCATCCTGCCGATGATCGCGCCGGTCGCGCAGAAGATCCTGGCGCCGGTCGTCGGCCCCGACGCGGCGCTGATCTGGTTCGGCGTCATGCTCTGCGTGAACATGCAGACGTCGTTCCTGCACCCGCCGTTCGGATTCGCGCGGTTCTACTTGCGCGGCGTAGCGCCGAAGGAAGTGAAGAGCTCCGACATCTATTAGGGCGCGATGCCCTGGATCGGATTGCAGGCGATCATGGTCGCGCTGGTGATCGCCTTCCCGATCACGGTGACGGCCCTGCTCACGAGCCCCTCGACGTCGACCTGAACAAGGTGAAGATCGAGGTGCCGCAGATCGACCTGCCGCCGCTGGATTTCAGTCCTACACCGAAGCAATAACCGGACGGTCGGATCGATCCGGCCAAGTTCTTTCTCGAATCCCCATTGCTAAAAGTGGCCGGCGCAGGACGGGCGCTCGGCCTACCGCACCGCCAATTCCCCTTCAATATCAACAAACTTCCGATTGACGCCGGCTCTGCCCGCTGGTTTGGTGCGGCGGGCTTCATGCTAGCTTGGCTGGATAAGCCACTGCGCCCGGTGGGCGCAGTCAAGACGGCAAGGGTCCGAAGCGGGGAGGATCATCGGTTGCAATCGCTCTTGAAATTGAGCCGTGGCATTGACGCGTTCACACGCTGGACCGGCAAGCGCCTGGCATGGCTGATCCTGGTCGCGGTCATCATCTCGGCTGTCAACGCCATCGTCCGCAAGACGCTCGATATGTCGTCCAACTCCTGGCTTGAGCTTCAATGGGTGTTGTTCAGCGTCGTATTCCTGTTGTGCGCCCCCTGGACCTTGCTCGACAACGAACACATCCGAATCGATATCGTCAACAACGCGCTGCCCAAGAAGGTACGCAACATCATCGACGTCATCGGTCACGCGTTCTTCCTGCTGCCGCTCTGCATCGTCATGATCATCACCGGCGGCCCGTTCTTCGTGCGGTCCTACGAGCTCAACGAGCAATCCGGCAATGCCGGCGGTCTGCCGCAATGGCCGGCCAAGTCGCTGATCGTCATCGGATTCGCTTATCTATTTGTCCAGGGAATATCCGAACTGATCAAGCGCATCGCCGTGATGCGCGGCCTCATTCCGGATCCGCACGACACGCAGGTGAATGCCATCGAGGCCGAAGTCGAACACCTCGTTGAGGCGATCGAAAAGCGCTGATCGCAGGCGATCGCGGGGAAATTTGGATGACAGCTTTTCTTATCGACAATATGGCGCCGATCATGTTCGCGGCGCTGGTTATCACGCTTCTGCTCGGCTATCCCGCCGCGTTTTCGCTCGGCGCCGTCGGGCTGATCTTCGCCGTCGTTGGAATCGAGCTTGGACAATTCCACCCCGACTTCCTGCAGGCGCTGCCTGAACGCGTCTACGGGGTGATGAACAACGATACGCTGTTGGCAATCCCCTTCTTCACCTTCATGGGGCTTGTCCTCGAACGCTCCGGCATGGCCGAGGATCTGCTCGACACCATCGGCCAACTGTTCGGCACCATTCGCGGCGGCCTCGCCTACGCCGTCGTTTTCGTCGGCGCGCTGCTCGCCGCCACGACCGGCGTCGTCGCCGCATCCGTGATCTCGATGGGCCTGATCTCGCTGCCGATCATGCTCCGCTACGGCTACGACCGTCGCATGGCCACCGGCATCATCGCCGCTTCCGGCACCCTGGCCCAGATCATTCCGCCTTCCCTGGTGCTGATCGTGATGGCCGACCAGCTCGGCAAGTCGGTCGGCGACATGTACGAAGGCGCGTTCATTCCGGGCCTCGTGCTTGCCGGCCTTTATGCCGGCTACGCCTTCCTGGTCACGCTGCTGTTCCCCAAGGCGGTACCCGGCCTTCCTCCAGAAGCCATCGGCTTCCGCGAAAAGAATGGCAGCCGCGGGCTGTGGTCGCTCGGCGCGCTGTTCATTGCGAGCTCCGTGTTCGGTTGGTTCATGATGCGGGGCTCCGCCGTAAGCGGCGCCGACTACGTCGTGCTCAGCATGCTCTTCGGCATCCTGTTCGCGTTCTTCGTCGCCGTCCTTAACTGGATCATCGACAAGCTCACAGGCTTCCGCTTCCTCTCGGCGATGGCACAGCAAACCACGTTCGTAATGGTGCCGCCACTGTTCCTGATCTTCCTGGTGCTCGGCACCATCTTCATCGGCCTTGCCACGCCGACCGAAGGCGGCGCTATGGGCGCCGCGGGCGCGATCATTCTCGGCGCCATCAAGCGCCGGCTGAGCTGGGATCTGATCCGGCAGGCTGTGGAATCGACTGCGAAACTGTCGGCCTTCGTGGTATTCATCCTTGTCGGCGCCCGCGTCTTCTCGCTGACCTTCTATGGCGTCAACGGCCATGTATGGGTCGAGCATCTCCTGACCTCGCTTCCCGGCGGCCAGGTCGGCTTCCTGATCGTCGTCAATGCGATCGTCTTCGTCCTCGCCTTCTTCCTCGATTTCTTCGAACTCGCCTTCATCGTGATCCCGCTGCTCGGGCCCGCGGCCGAGAAGCTCGGCATCGACCTGATCTGGTTCGGCGTGATCCTCGGCGTCAACATGCAGACCTCGTTCATGCATCCGCCGTTCGGCTTCGCCCTGTTCTATCTGCGCTCGGTGGCTCCGAAGGAATCCTTTATCGATCGCGTCACCGGCAAGCGCATGGAGCCGGTGACGACAGGCCAGATCTATTGGGGGGCGGTGCCGTTCGTCGTGATCCAGATCATCATGGTCGGGCTGGTCATCCTGTTCCCGTCGATGGTGATGCACTACAAGGGCTCCATTTCGACCGTCGATCCGAACTCCGTCAAGATCGAGGTTCCGGAGATCGAGCTGCCGCCGCTGGATTTCGGACAGCCCAAGAATTGATCAAGAACTGATTTCGGCCTTGCGGGTTCACAGGGGCAGGTTTTGCTAGCCGCAATCATCGCGATTTTCGTCATCGCTTACGCCGCGATTGCGCTGGAGCATCCGATCGGCATCAACAAGTCGGCCTCGGCCTTGCTCGGCGCGGGAATGCTCTGGACGGTCTATGCCGTCGCGAGCGGAGACCCGGGGCTGATCGACAAGCAGCTCAACGAGTCCGTCTCCGCGACCGCCCAGATCGTCTTCTTCCTGATCGGCGCGATGACGATCGTCGAGGTGATCGATGCCCACAACGGCTTTGAGGTCATCACCTCGCTGATCCGCACCAGGAAGCAAGTCACCCTGATGTGGCTGATCGGTTTCGTGACCTTTTTCCTAAGCGCGATTCTGGACAACCTGACGACCACGATCGTGATGATATCGCTGATGCGCAAGCTGCTCGACAGCGCGAGCGACCGGCTGTTCTTCGCGTCCATGATCGTGATCGCGGCCAATGCCGGCGGCGCCTGGTCGGCGATCGGCGACGTGACCACCACGATGCTGTGGATCGGCGGACAGATCACGCCGCTCTCGATCATCGAAGGGGTTTTCCTGGCCTCGCTGATCAACCTGGTCGTGCCCCTCCTCGTCGTCGGCTACCTGTTAAGAGGCAAGGAGATCCCGGCGCTCCGTGAGCAGGACCGCGAAAGCTCGGCAACCAGCATCTTCGAGCGCAACATGATGTTCTATCTCGGCCTCGGTACCCTGATCGCGGTGCCCGTGTTCAAGACCGCGACGCACCTGCCGCCGTTCATGGGCATCCTGTTCGGCCTCGGTATCCTCTGGATGGTCGGTGAATTGATCCATCGGCACAAGGAGGAAGACGAAAAGCGACATCTCACCCTGGTCCACGCGCTGACGCGGATCGACATGAGCTCGATCGTCTTCTTCGTGGGGATCCTGCTGGCGGTCGCGGCGCTCGAGCACACTCACGTTCTCGAGATGCTGGCCAACTGGCTGGCGGCGAAGATCGGGCGCCAGGACATCATTGTCATTGCGCTCGGGTTGGTCAGCGCCGTCGTCGATAACGTGCCGCTGGTGGCGGCGACGATGGGCATGTACAGCCTGACGCAGTATCCGGCCGACAGTTTCCTGTGGGAGTTCATCGCTTACTGCGCCGGCACCGGTGGATCGATCCTGATCATCGGCTCGGCGGCAGGCGTCGCCGCGATGGGCTTGGAGAAGATCCAGTTCTTCTGGTACGTCCGACGCATCAGCGGCCTTGCCTTGCTCGGCTATCTCGCCGGCGCCGCCGCCTACATCATCCAGTACAGGCTGCTGCACTAGACCAGTGCGCCATAATGTTGCGTCATTCGCTCAACATCGTTCCGACTCGCGGGGAGCTGCTCATGTGGAAGGAACAAACATGCGACGCCTTCTATTCATCATCGGGCTTCTTGCCGCGCTAGTCGTTTCACCTGTCACCCAAGCCCAAATCATCAGCATTACGATCGCCCCGCCCGAGCTTCCGGTGTACGAGCAACCGCCGCTTCCCGCGCCTGGGTACATTTGGACGCCCGGCTACTGGGCTTACGGCCCGGACGGATATTACTGGGTTCCGGGAACCTGGGTGGAGCCGCCGGCCGTTGGCTTGTTGTGGACACCCGGTTACTGGGCGTGGCGTGAGGGCGTCTACGCGTGGAACACCGGCTATTGGGGGCCGCGTGTCGGTTTCTACGGTGGCGTCAACTATGGTTTCGGCTATGGCGGCGTCGGCTATGAAGGCGGCCACTGGGACAATGGCGTGTTGGCCTACAACCGCACCGTCAATAATTTCGGCAGCGTCAACGTCACCAACGTCTACAGCAAGACCGTGATCAACAACGTCACGCGTGTCAGCTTCAACGGCGGCAGTGGTGGAATCACGACTCAGCCGACGGCGCAAGAGCGGGTGGCTGCGCAAGATCACCACGTTACTCCTGCGCCTGCACAGATCCAGCAGCAGCACCTGGCGAGCACGAACAGAGCGCTGCTCGCCTCCGAGAACCATGGCCGCCCGGCAATCGCTGCGACAGCCAAGCCAGGCGAGTTCACCGGCAAGGGCATTGTCGCTGCACGCGAAGCAAAGCCGGGACCCGCACCGCTGCCGCAGCCGGTCGCTCCCAAAGCGCCTGCGAACAATGCGGTCGCCAACAAGCCGCTCGAGAGCAAGCCGCTTGCGGCCACCCCACCCGCCAATAAGCCTCTTGCGAACGATCCTCCCGCCGCGAACAAGCCACTTGAAAACAGGGCATCTGTTGGCTCGGAGCACGCTGCGCCGACCAACGGAGCGTTGCCCAAGCCGCCGAATGCGGTGGTCAGACCGGAAGCGAAGCCTCTGAATGCTGCAGCGAAGCCGGCAAATGTCGCAGCGAAACCGGTCGCCGCTCCACCGACGCCAAAACCAGGTGCCGTTGCCGCGGTCCCGAGGCTGCCCCAGCATCCACCCGCTGCTCCGGCGCCACACCGAGTTGCCGCCGCGTCGCATCCGGCGTCGCGCCCCACACCCCACCCGCCGGCTGCAAAGCGGAATGTCTCGCCGCATAACGAGGCGCACTAAAGCGCGATGAGATGAGGATGAATCATCGTCGCGCTTTAGATTATTGTTTGAGCATGATCTTCCCACGCAAACGCTTCGCGTTTGTCGCGAGGGAAAACCGGTTTCCACTTTTCCGGATCATGCTCCAGGCGACACTGGCATGCTTTCCGCGACAGAAAGCGCAACTGGTGTGAGACGTTTCAAGACCACCACCCGATAGGCGGCCCGGCATCGCCTTCATCGGTGCATCGCGTGACGAGATTGTTCCAAGCAAAAGCGAAGGTTGTGAGCAGCAGGGCGCCGACACCAACTGGCACAATCAGAAAAATCCAGGACATGTTATTGACGACAACAACCAGCGGATCGATGCCGGCAGGCGGGTGGAACGTGCCGGTCAGATGCATTGCGACCATTGCCAAACCAACAGCGACGGCGGCCGCCCACGGCACCGGGCCGCACAATTTCACAACCAGCAGTCCAACGAACGTGGAGACAAGATGACCGCCGACAAGGGCGCGGGGTCGCGCCGGCTCTGCTTTTGGCGAGCCCAATACTGTTACGATCGACGTCGCGAATGGAATCGCGAAGAGGGGAACTGCGCTCTCAGAGGAGAACGCCTCCATGCTCCCGATCGCAATTGCACCTCCGACGGCTCCGGCGAGAACGGCACGTAGTTGAGATCGGTCGAGCATCAAGCCTAACACCCGGGGGCAGCGATGATCGTCCGAAGTCCGGCGATCTCCAAGTAGGTGCAATCTACAACTTCGACATCCAGCCGGAGATGGCCCGCCCGATCTCATCCGGCGAATCTTCCTGGACGAAATGGGTTCCCGCCACCTTCATCTCGGTCTGCGCTGGGAATCTGCGGGCCAAGTCGAGAACCGCGCCGTGGGCGAGGATCCCACCGGGCTCGGCCCTCAGGAACAGCTTAGGGACATTGCTCGTCGCCAGCCAGTCCGCGTAGGCGGTCACGATCGCAGTCACGTCGGCGGGCTCGCCTTCGATGGGGATCTGTCGAGGCCATGTCAGCGTCGGCCGTCGCCCCTCGCCCGGCTCGGCAAACGGCCGTCGGTACTCCGCCATCTCTTCGGCGGAGAGGGTACGCAGGATGGCACCTGGCAGGATCCTCTCGATGAAGAAGTTGTCTTGCAGGACCATCGCCTCGCCTTTCTCGGAACGCAGCGCCTCCAAGGCTGGACGCATTCCGAACCGGTCCCAGTGGTCCCAGTACTGCGGCCCAACGATCGCCTCCATGTACGCGATACCTTTCATGGCCTCGCGGTGGCGGTTGGCCCAATCGAAGCCGAGGGCCGAACCCCAGTCATGGATGACGAAGGTGACCCGCTCGCGCACATCGAGAGCCTCGAGCAGGGCGTCCAGGTAGCGGCGGTGCTCGACGAAGCGATATGAGCCGGGGCCACTGTCGGGCAGCTTGTCGGAGTCGCCCATGCCGATCAGATCGGGGGCGATACAACGGCCCAGTGGCTCCAGATGCGGCAACACGTTGCGCCACAGGTATGACGAGGTGGGATTGCCGTGCAGCAGCACGATGGGGTCGCCCTTTCCCACCTCCACATACGCCATCTCACTGCCGAGGACTCGCCGCCGCTTCTTTTTGTACGGAAATGCCGCAGAGATCATGTTTGATTCTCCTGTACTGGCCAACCAAGTGAGTCCTGGAGCCGCATTGCGGGCGCCTGACGGGAGGCCTTCATCGTCAGCGCGCAACTGCGTGATCTGACGGAATTACATTCGCGGATCGTCCGGGTTCGGATACAGGCATGCGCCTCACTTCGTCGTGAAAGCAAGCAACGCAAGACCATTACGACAGGGATATCTTGGCTCCGCGATGGTCGCGCGTCTCTTCGACGAAAACCCGATCTAGACTAGCGCTCGAGAAATGATGCGGAAGATAGCTCCCTCCCATGAACCTGCACCGCCGGCAAATTACGGCAGCAGTGCTGACCGCTTCCACCCGCCAACGCGGATAGGCCGGCTCCTCGAGCGGCGCAATGGCTAATGGCTTCTAACAAGGCATAACGAGCAATTTTGCCGCTTGCGTGCCAACAGCACGGTGAGGCAGGCGCCATTGGTTGAACGGTCGAGATCGGTCATCCCGGGAGTGCTTGATGGCAGGCTGGAACGGGTCGAAACATTTTTCGTCCTTTGATGAAAACCGCCAAGCAATAGGAGCAATCATGAAAATCCTGATGGTTATCACCTCTCACGACCAGCTTGGAAATACGGGACGCAAGACCGGCTTCTGGCTTGAGGAACTCGCCGCTCCTTACTTCGTGTTCAAGGACTCCGGGGTCGAGATCACGCTCGCATCCCCAAAGGGCGGCCGTCCCCCGCTCGATCCCAAGAGCAACGAGCCCGAATTCCGAACCGACCTTACGCGCCGGTTCGAGCAGGACGCCGCTGCCGAAGCTCAGCTCGACAAGACCGTTCGTCTCGAAAGCGTCAAGCAGGAAGACTTCGACAGTGTCTTCTATCCGGGCGGCCACGGCCCGATGTGGGATATCGTCGACGACAAGAACTCGATCAAGCTGATCGAGTCCTTCCTTGCCGCCGGTAAGCCAATCTCTGTCGTCTGTCATTCGACAGGTGCGTTGCGTCACGTAAAGGCGCCAGACGGCAAGCCTCTGGTTCAGGGCAAGGAAGTTACCGGCTTCACCAACGGCGAAGAAGAAGCCGTTGGCCTCACCAAGGTGGTGCCCTTTCTTGTCGAAGACGAGATGTTAAGACTGGGCGCCGTATTTTCGAAGAAGGCCAACTGGGCGGTTCACGTCGTTAGCGACGGCCTGCTGACCACCGGTCAGAATCCGGCCTCCTCCGGGCCCGCCGCGAAGCTCCTCTTGGAGAAGCTCAGCAAAATGAGGAAGTGAGCGAACAAAGCTTAGGGGAGGCTTTTTGCCCCCCCCCCCCGCGCTATTCGCCGACCAAGCACGACGCGGAGCGGGCATCGCCCAACAAACGAGAATCGAACTCCCGGTTGCCTCTTGCCACCCAACTGCTAAGCGCGTGTCAATGCGTCGCTCACGTTGACCCGTTCCACGCCTGGCTTGCTGACATAAAGATGGCTCTCCAGGACGGATTGCATGTTCTCGAACATCGAATAGAGATCGTCGCAATATACCGAAGGATTGTCGTAACCATTTGCCTTGGAAAAACGATGCGGAAGATACCCCCCTCCGCAGGCGTTCATGAACTTGCACTGCCGGCATTTCTCGCACAGATTGATTGAGGCATCGCGCGCCGCTTTCCAGCGCGGCTCGTTCCTGACCTCGTCGATCGCATGATCGAAGATGTTGAACTTGGTCTGCGTGAAGCCATCGCCTGCGATCCGGAGCACATCGTGGGCCTCCACCGTGCCATCGGTCATCACGGTACAAAGCTCGATTGGCTTGTGGCCTACGCCCTCGGTCGGCGAATTGTTGCCAAGCAGGGCGGTGATCATGTCGGAAATAATGCGGATATTGGCCGTCGGCGCCGTGCGATTTGCCGTCAGCCACAAGTCGAACAACCCGTTGTAGAACGACGCAATGGATGGCGGCTTCTCGTCCACCGTCGCATCGGGGATCATGATGTCGTAGTTGGCAATTCCGCACGCGGCGAAAAACGCGACATATTGCTCCGGGAGGTAAGCGGGATTGCAGACAGCCAGGGCGCTTACGCAAATGTCGCGCGATACCAGCATGCGGGCGGCGCGCTCCACCGCTGCGTGGGTGCCCGTCCCCTGAAACGTGCGACGGTGAATGTCGTGAATATGTGCCGGTCCGTCGAGACTGATCGCAACCGAAATGTTGCGCGTCTCGAAGCAGTTCAGCCATTCGTCATCGATCAACACGCCATTGGTTGTGACCGCGATGGGAATGTCGCAGCCCGTTCGCGATGAAATGCTCTCGCAGGCCTCGGCAAAACGGTGGAAATTCTCGACACCCCAGAGCAAGGGCTCGCCGCCGTGCAGGACGATGGGAAAATCGACAAGGGAGTATCGCGCGACGTGCTCTTCGATGCGCCGCAACAACTGATGCAGCACGTCCATGCTCATCAGCTTGGGCTTATTGTAGACGGCCGCGTCGCGAAACCAGTAGCAATAGGAGCAGTCAATGTTGCATCGCGTTGCTACCTTGACCAGCAACTGCGTGATCGGCTGGTCGTGGAAGGCGACAGCATTTGAATCGTCGACCGACATCCCGGCACCGAGACGTGCATGAAGAAAATGCGATTAAACTAGTATCCTCGGACAAAGCCCCCTCTGCGGAACCCTGGAGCGTATCCGCCTCTGCGGAATGCACCTGCGCCTGGATGGTATCCGGCCCTGCGGAAGCCGCCCACATACGGCCCTCTGCCAAAGCCGCGCCTGAAATAAACTTGATTTACAACGGGTTGGTCCGGAATAACCGCGGGTTGCTCGGAGCTAAGTCCTTCTGTTGAGGTCTGCTCGCGCAGCTCGTTCAGCAATGCGTCGATGCCTGGATGATCGCTCTGAATTGTTGCGCCAGGCCCGTGCAATTGCAGGAGGCTAGCTAAGACCTTCAGCGTGGTAATCGCCATGGCTTCTGCTCCTTTTCGCAATGCAATTTTCGCGATGCAATTTAAAAGATCGAACGAAAGGCCGCTGCTTGTTTCCCTCAACCGAATGAGCAGAGGATAATATACCTTCCCTATTGCAGCGGAAATGTGATGGCGCCGCAGTGCTGCTATTTTTGCACGAAGCCCGCGGGTCAAAACTCATATCGGCAACGAGGTTTCGTAGCGAGACGATCGGCAGCATTCGTGCATCGCCGCATTTCGTCCGGTTTCGGAAAGGTCAATTGGCGAATGCTTGATAGACCATATTTCGGATGAGAGAGCGGTAGTACGCACCGCGGAGCAGCGGCACTTGCACCATCAGAATGGCGACCAGGTTCTCTTTCGGATCTATCCAAAAGGTTGTCCCTGACGAGCCAGTCCAATAGAATTCTCCAACCGAGCCTGGCATCGGATTGCGTCCGACATCTGTGCGAACCGCAAAGCCAAGGCCAAAGCCTTGCCCCAGAGCCGGGCTTGGAATGAGTGAGCCGAAGCCTTGCACGGCTTGGCTTATTACCGTTCCCGGAGGCAAGTGATCGGTCGTCATGTAGGCCACCGTCCGAGGGGAGAGAAAGCGTCTACCCTCGAATGCACCACCATTGAGCAGCATTTGGCAAAAGCGCGCGTAGTCGGCTGCAGTCGACACCATGCCGCCACCTCCGGAGAGCCAACTCGGACGCACACTCACATCGCGCATGGGCGGTCGCTTGCCCGTCGCTGCGTCCACCTGCGGTTCGGCAACGCGGCCGGCATGCCCCTCGGATACGTAGAACCCGGTGTCAGGCATGCCGAGCGGCTTTGTTATGCGCTCGGCGATGAACTGATCCAGTTCCATACCAGACGCGACTTCGACGACGCGGCCGAGAACGTCCGTAGACATGCTGTATTCAAACGTCGTGCCTGGCTGATAGGCGAGCGGCAATTGCGCCAGTTTGCTTACGACAGCCGCGAGGCTTTCACCGGGTGCGCCGATATTTGCGCTGCGATAGGCCTGCTTGACCAATGAGTCGCCGAATTGTCCGTAAGTCAGCCCAGAGGTGTGGCGCAATAAATCATGGATCGTCATTTCACGCCGAGGAGGCTCCAACACAAGTTCCGGCTTACCGGTCCCGTCGTTGGCCTTCTCCACGCCGACTTTGACCTCCTTGAATTCGGGCAGGAAGGCCGACACCGGCGTGACAAGCTGGAGCTTGCCCTCTTCCACCAACATCATGGCCGCGACGGATACGAGCGGCTTTGTCATGGAGGCGATGCGGAAGATTGCATCCGGCTTCATGGCGATCCGCTTCTCGCGATCTTGGTACCCGAACGCGCGCGAGTAAGCGACCTTGCCATTGCGCACGATCAGAACGACGGCTCCAGGAAGCTTTCCACTGTCCACCTCGGACTGGAAGGCGGCATCGAGTATCTTCAACCGCTGCGCAGATATGCCGAGTTCCTCTGGCTGTGAAGCTTTCGGAAGCGGCTCGGCAACTGCAGGAAAGGCAATGCAGACGGCGACAATCGTTGCAGACAAAAACCCGCGGAGCATCATCAGAAGCCCCCAATGGTTGGAAACAGCAACGTCAGGAAACGATGATTAGCATAACTGCCCCGCAACCAGATTTCAAGTTTTGATAGAGGAGGCGAATAAATACTACCCTTCAGCTTGTAACGCCAAATGAAATTTAATGCCCGAAATGGATCATACAGCGACATCGCGAAACGCGCTCTCCGCTGAGGCAAAGCGGGTATTCACACGCCCGCTTCACACCAAACGAAAAGCGCCCGACCTATTGCCCGGGTGTTGGCTCAATGCCAAAATTGCTGAATGCAAATACGAGACGCCTTGCCAGAAGACGCGCGTGCCGCCTGTATGGTGTTGAAGCGGTCGATAGCGGAGCTTTGCGAGGCTGACCATCGAAACGACCCTTCCATCCTGGCGCAATGGCTGGGCAACAAGACCCTTGAGAACTTCTGCACTTGGGTCAGGCGACCCGACAATTCTTTGCTCGTGGCCGTCGAAGATGACGACATTCTCGCGGTCGGTTCAGTGACCGATGCGGGAAGGATTGGCTTCAACTATGTGTCGCCCGATGCAAGGTTTCGCGGAGTCAGCCGCGCCCTGCTGCGCGCGCTGGAGGCGCGAGCCGCCGAACGAGGCAATGATCATTGCAATTTGATGAGCACCGAAACCGCGCGCAGATTTTATCTGTCGAACGGCTATGTTGGAGACGGACCACCGGTTGGCACGTTTGGAACGAGTTTCGGCTATCCGATGACGAAGAGCTTGGCCAGCTCAATACGCCAGGATTAGGCGCGCGCTACGCTTGACCGGACTTTGGCACGGAAGTTCAGAACGCGCGCTTACCCAATCCCCGCTGCGAAGCACTTGCAGACACGGCGCCGACGTGCGAGGAGGCCAAGTTTCGAATGGATGCCGCGATGAGCCTCAAGCCCAATTTGGAACTGTCCGTCGCGACGGCGCAGGCGATCGTTGATCAGACCGTTTTGAAGCAAGCTGTTGCGACGATTTCCAGGCTTCATGGCGGCGAGATCTCAGCAGTTTACGAGATCGCTTTCGCGGATCACGCGCATCCGCCGCTCGTACTGAAGGTCTACCCCGACGAATTGCATTGGAAGATGCAAAAGGAATTAACCGTCGTTGGTCTCATCCGAGATCGCCTTAGCGTGTCTATTCCACGCATTCTGCTTGCGGACGACTCAAAGAGATTGCTCGGACTAAACTTGACATTGATGACCAAGCTCGAGGGTTCGATACTGGGCCAACTGGAAACGACTCTGGACTCGGCGCAACGGCTATCCGCTTACGCACAAATCGGCCGGCTGCTTCGGGAGTTTCATTGCATCTCCATGGAGGCGTTCGGCTACATCGGTCCGAACGGCATCTGGACAGCGCATTCGACAAACCACGAGTACCTGACGCATCAATTCCAACGAAAGCTCAAGGAATTTTCTGAGCGCGGCGGAAATGCAGACCTCGCCAAGCGGGTTGCCAGGCATTTCGCCGACCGCGCCGAACTGCTCAGCGACTGCACGCACGCGGTGCTATGTCACAATGATCTGCACGCGGGCAACCTGCTTGCCACCGTCTCAAATGGCCGCCTACTGCTCACTGGTGTTTTGGACTTTGAAGGCGCGCTGGCCGGAGACCCGCTGATGGATGTCGCCAAAGCACTCTATTATCTGGACGCAGAGGCCCGGCGCGCGCTCCTTGACGGATATGGCGCCATGGACCGAAAGCACTGGCTCTTAACGCTCGATCTCTACCACCTATACTTCGTTCTCGAACTTTGGTGCTGGATGGCCCAAATTGGAAACAGGCAGCCTCTCGACCAACTGGCTTTGGACTTGGAGCGCTATAGCGCCGCGTGATCAGCCGAGGGGCGGCTTAGGGGCGGAACGCGACGTCGCGAAAAAGTGCTCGCCACTGACGCAAATCCCAGCCAAGCATCAAACTTTGGATACCGGTCGCGCAATTCGGACGCAGCCGAGAGCGATACGTTGACCGCGACTGCGATGAGCGCATGGCAGGAGGACGTTCCCGATGCGTTGCAAGTACTCGCGAGAGAACGAATAATCAACTTCATTGAATTGCTTCGAGGAAGGTGCGGTTGTCGATCGGCATTGAGGAGAACAAAGAGTTCAGCGTGAAACGCGCAGCATTTGCCGCCACTATCGGCAACATGCTCGAATTCTATGATTTCATTACCTACAGCTTCTTCGCGATACAGATCGGACACACCTTCTTCCCCACGCAAGGCGAGTATGGCAGCCTGATGCTGTCGCTCGCGACCTTCGGCGCGGGTTTCATCACGCGCCCCATCGGCGGGATCGTGCTTGGCATCTATTCCGACCGTGTTGGCCGGCGGCCGGCAATGCTGCTCAGCTTTGCGTTGATGGGGAGCGCGATCCTGGCGATCTCGATCACCCCATCCTACAATGCCATCGGTCTTGCAGCGCCGATCATTGTGATCGTGGCGCGCTTGATGCAGGGATTTGCGCTCGGCGGCGAGGTCGGGCCGACCACGGCCTATCTCCTGGAGATCGCCCCGCCCGAACGCCGGGCGCTGGTGGTTTCATGGCAGCCGACAAGCCAGCAGATCGCCGCCACCACCGGCGCACTGGTCGGCTTCATCCTGAGCAGGACGATGACGCCAGAGGCGCTACAATCCTATGGTTGGCGCCTGGCGTTCCTGATCGGGGCCATCTGCCTGCCGTTCGCGCTCTGGATGCGTCGGACGCTGCCGGAGACGGTCCCGCAAGACAAAAGTGGCGCCCGGCGCATTGAGCGCTCGAGCCATCTCGCGCTGGCGCGCCGGCACATTCGCCTGATCGCACTGGCGCTGATGATCTTGGCGAGCGGCACGATTTCGACCTATGTGACGCAGTACATGACGACCTATGCGCAGAACACGCTCCATGTGGCGCCGTCTCTCGCCTTTGCGACGTCGCTTGTCAGCAATGGTCTCGGAATCGCAGGCGCGTTGCTCGGAGGCTGGCTGGCCGACTTGCTGGGCCGCAAGCCCGTCATGATGTATCCGCAGCTCGTCACGCTCGCGCTGACCTATCCGATCTTCCTGTGGATCGCCGGTGCGCCCGGCGCGTGGTCGCTGTTGTTCGGCTTCGGCGTGCTATCGCTGATCGGATCGCTGCCGTTCACCGCCTTCTATGCGACCTTCACCGAGGCGCTGCCCCAGCAAATCCGCGGCGGCGTGTTCGCCACCGTCTACGCGGTTGCAATCGCAAGCTTCGGCGGCACCGCGCAGCTCGTGGTCACGTGGCTCCTGCATATTTCAGGAGATCCGCTGGCGCCGGCCTGGTACCTCTTGCTTGCCGTCGTCGTCGGACTTCTCGCGATGAGCCTGATGCCCGAGACGGCACCGGTGAAAGTGCAGGCTGCTGCACCGCCCCGTAGCCCGGGTGGAGCGAATGCCTAACCCGGGATCTAGAGCGTGATGATTTTTCTTCGAGTCGTCATCCCGCTCTATCTTTTTGTTTGAGCATGATCTCCGCGCAAACGCTTCGCGTTTGTCACGAGGGAAAACCGGCATCCACTTTTCCGGATCATGCTCTAGGCATCCACGATTATGAGCGATCCCGGGTTGCGCTCCGCTTCACCCGGGCTACGGGGAGGCTACCAAGCCTCCCCTTTTGATTGATCAACGGATCAGCTCTGCGAGTGGCGCGCCATGAAGTTGTCGTAGCCGACTTCGGCGACCTGGAACCATTGATAGCCGCTGTTGGAATAGGCTGTCAGCGAGTCATAGACCTTCTTGAAATTGGCGTTGCCCGCCGCGACTTCGGCGTGCAGCTCCTTGGCCGCCTTGAAGCTCGCTTGCATGATCTGTGGCGAGAAGGCGTGCAGCTTGGCGCCGCCGGCCAGCAGCTTCTTCAGTGCGGTCGGGTTCACGGTGTCGTACTTCGCCATCATCCAGTTGTTGGCGTGATGGCCGGCCTGCTCGAGGATGGCCTGGTAGTATTTCGGCAAGCTGTTCCACTTCTCGAGATTCACGAACACCAGCAGCATCGGGCCGCCCTCCCACCAGCCGGGATAGTAGTAGTGCGGCGCGACCTTCTGCAGGCCGAGCTTCTCGTCATCGTAGGGGCCGACCCATTCGGCGGCGTCGATCGTGCCTTTCTCAAGCGCCGGATAGATGTCGCCGCCGGCGATCTGCTGCGGCACGCAACCGAGCTTCTGCATCACGCGGCCGGCGAAGCCGCCGATGCGGAATTTCAATCCTTTGAGATCATCGACGGTGTTGATCTCCTTGCGGAACCAGCCACCCATCTGGCACGTCGTGTTGCCGGCAAGCAGCGATGTGACGTTGTAGCCCTTGAAGAACTCGTTCAGGAGCTCCTTGCCGCCGCCCATCATGTACCAGGCCTGATTGAGCCGCGCGTTCGGCCCGAACGGCACCGAGGCGCCGAAGGTGAAGGTCGGATCCTTGCCGAAATAGTAGTAGGACGCGGTGTGGCCCATCTCGACCGTGCCGCTCTGCACGGCATCGAGCGCCTGCAGGCCCGGCACGATCTCGCCGGCGGCAAAGGTCTGAATCTGGAATTTGTTGTCGGTGGCCTCGCCGACCACCTTGGCCATGATCTCGGCTGCGCCATGCAGCGTATCGAGCGATTTCGGCCAGCTCGTCGTCATCCGCCATTTCAGCTCCGGCATCGACTGCGCAATGGCCGGCGCGGCGAGAGTAGCGGCACCGGCGACACCAATGCCGGCGACTTTGATGAAGTCCCGTCGTTTCATGTTGTTTCCTCCCTTTTGATATGTGTCATCGGCCTTCGTACCGAGGCCTGAGAGCAGAATGGAACATCCCCTCGCCGATTGCCATCGCCAACGTTCGCCGCAGCGCGCGAAAAAAGCTTGGTCCGGACTGTCCGTCTCCTTGGCGTGCGGATTACCGACGCAACAAAGATCCGATCTGCTGCAATCGTCCGGTAGCGCGCGTATCCAAATCTCTCCCGTCCGACAATCGGCGGCCTGCCGTCGACTGGCTCGCAATAGCGCCTTCTGATCGATCGATGGGAAACAAGCCATGTCCTATAATTTCCTGGTGGCCTCTTGGGGAGGGCCCGGCCATCTCGGACCGACACTGACAGCGGCACGGCAACTGCGTGCGAGGGGCCACGACGTTCGCTTCATCGCGCGCGCCGACGCCCGTACGCAGGTCGAGGCTGCGGGTTTCCGGTTCGCGACCTGGCAACGGACCGCTCACTTTTCGCCCATTGCGCGGACCAGCGATCCCATCGAATACGCATGCGATAACCTGCTGTTTGGGCCGGCCGCCGCGCAAGGCGCTGATGTCAGCGATGAAATCCGCCGCGCCACCACCGACGGTGTGTTGGTCGATACGGCTCTGTTCGGCGCTGTGCTCGCTGCCGAAGCCGAACGTGTTCCTTGTGCACTGCTCTCACCCACCGTCAGCCTGCGACCTCTCCCAGGGCAGCCGCCAATCGGCAGCGGCTTGCCGGCGCCTCGCACGCCGGAAGAGCGCGCCGCCGTCGAGGCAGCAACCAGCCGGTTCGTTGCAGTCCTGAACGAATGGCTGCCGATGCTGAACGTGGCGCGGGCAAGCCTGCAGCTTGCCCCCTCCTCCCATGTCCTGGAGTTGTTCGACCGACCAGCGCGGTTCCTGATCGCGATGAGTGCGGCGTTCGACTTTGCCCCGGACTTCCTCCCCGGCAATGTTCGCTACATCGGACCGCTCCTGGATTCCTCGGATTGGTCGAAGCCGTGGATCTCTCCCTGGTCCCACGAGCCTAACCGTCCGCGCGCGTTAATTTCTTTCAGCACGACCAATCAAGATCAAACAGACGCGCTTCAACGTACGATCAACGCGATAGGAAGCGTGGAGATGGATGCGGTCGTGACGCTCGGACCTGCGGTGGAAGAGACGACCTTGCATGCGCCGGACAACGTAACACTGCTGCCGAGCGCCCCGCACGATGCGATCATGAAGGAGGCCTCGCTGGTTGTGACCCATGGTGGCCACGGCACGGTGAGCCGTTCACTCGCGCATGGCCTGCCGCTTCTGGTGATGCCGTTCGGACGCGATCAAGGCGACATTGCCGCGCGTGTAGAAGCCCGCGGCCTGGGGTTGATCCTTCCGCCAACCGCGGCCGAAGCGGAAATCGCCGCCGCGATTACGCGGCTCATCCGGGAGCCTCAATTCCTGATCGCTGCCCGCCAGTTCAGAGACATCATGACCGCCGAGGTCAGCGGAGCTCCGCTTGTTGGCGAACTGGAAGCAATCGTTCGAGCTGGAGCGAACGCTTAAATCCGGGACATCCGTTCGCAGCGCCCAAAAAAGCCCGGCCCCCGCGAGGGGACCGGGCTGTCCGTCTACTGCTTGAGATCTGCTCAGCCGCGGGTGCGCGAGCGGATCATGAAGCTGTCGTAGGTGTATTCGGCGACCTGCCACCACAGATATTCGTCGGAGCGGTAGGCCTGCATCGCGTCGATCGACTTCTTGAAGTCGGGGTTCTTAGCGGAGATTTCGCTCCACAGCTCGTTGGTCGCCTTCAGGCAGGCTTCCAGCACCTCGTTGGTGAACGGACGGAGCTGCGTGCCGCCGGCAACCAGTCGCTTCAGCGCGGTCGGGTTCTGCAGGTCGTAGCGCGCGGCCATCCAGCTATTGGCATTCGCGGCCCCGTTGGTGAGGATCGCCTGGTAGTTCTTCGGCAGCGCGTTCCACTTCTCGAGATTGACGAAAGCGTGGACGGTCGGGCCGCCTTCCCAGAAGCCCGGATAGTAGTAGTACTTCGCGACCTTCTGGAAGCCGAGCTTTTCGTCGTCATAGGGGCCGACCCACTCGGCGGCGTCGATGGTGCCCTTCTCCAGCGCCGGATAGATGTCGCCGCCGGCGAGCTGCTGCGGCACCACGCCGACCTTCTGCAGAACCTGGCCGGCGATGCCGCCGATGCGGAATTTGAGGCCCGAGAGGTCGGCGACCGTCTTGATCTCCTTGCGGAACCAGCCGCCCATCTGGGTGCCGGTATTGCCGCAGGGGAAACCGATCACGTTGAACTTCTTGAAGAACTCGTTGCCGAGCTGCTCACCGCCGCCCTGATACCACCAGGAGTTCTGCTGCCGCGCATTGAGGCCGAACGGGACGGAGGCGTAGATCGCGAAGGTCGGGTCCTTGCCCACGTAATAGTAGGCCACCGTATGCGACATCTCGACGGTGCCTGTCGACGTCGAGTCCAGCGCCTGCAGGCCCGGGGCGATCTCGCCAGCCGCGAACACCTGGATCTGGAATTTGTTGTCGGTCATCTCGGCGACGTATTTCGACAACTGCTCAGCGCCGCCATAGATCGTGTCCAGCGACTTCGGGAAGCTCGAGGTCAAGCGCCACTTGATTTCGGGGGAAGACTGCGCGATCGCCGGCGCGGCAACCGCGGTCGCGGCCGCACCGGCCGCAGAAACTTTCAAAAAGTCACGACGCTTCATCTTAAGGCATCTCCTTGCGGGGCGTTTCCCATTTGTCCCCAAAACATCTCATCCGGGGCGGGCGAATCCTCAGGCTCCGGGGCGCTCTGGCGGGGGCCGTTTAACACGGATGGCCGCCCGCGGAAACGCGACATTGGCATGACGGGACTGGACGAAAGTCGGAGGGGCGCGAGGGGAAATACCAGGCGGAAATGGCCGTCAAGCCGCGGCGATCACGCCCCGGAGCTGGTCACGGACGTTGGTCCCGATTGCGCGGTAAATCGCCGCGTGCGGCCCGTCCGGCTCGCTATCTACCACCGGATTACCGGAATCCGAGGTGGTGCGGATCGCCATATGGAGGGGAATTTCGCCCAGGAATGGCACCCCCAGCCGCTCGGCCTCATGCCGGGCGCCGCCATGGCCGAAAATGTCCGACCGCGTGCCACAATGCGGGCACTGGAAATAGCTCATGTTCTCGACGATGCCGAGCACGGGCACGTTAACCTTTTTGAACATGGCGAGCCCGCGCCGCGCGTCGATCAGGGACAGGTCCTGCGGGGTCGAGATGATGATGGCGCCCTTGAGCGGGACGTTCTGCGCCAGCGTGAGCTGCGCGTCGCCGGTGCCGGGGGGCATGTCGACCACCAGCACATCGAGCGTGCCCCAAGCGACGTCGCGCAGCATCTGCGTGATCGCCGACATCACCATCGGCCCGCGCCAGATCATCGCGGTGTCTTCCTCGACCAGGAAGCCGATCGACATGATCGAGAGCCCGAAGCGGGAGACTGGGATCATCTTCTTGTCGTCGTTGAGCGCCGGCTTCTCGCGGATTCCGGTCAGCCGCGGCACCGAGGGACCGTAGATGTCGGCATCGAGCAGGCCGACGCGCAAACCGAGATCACGCAAGCCGAGCGCGAGGTTGAGCGCGGTGGTCGACTTGCCGACACCGCCCTTGCCCGAGGCCACCGCGATGACGGCGGCGATCCCGGGGATTTC
>NZ_PSRR01000055.1 GCF_004296405.1 Bradyrhizobium sp. Leo170 | reverse complement strand
CCTGGCGACGGAGCTCCCGACCGTCTTCGCGATCTTTGAGCGTCGCCTCGGTGATCACGGTACGAATCGCGTCCACCTTCCACGCCGCACCCATGTCCGCCTCCGTGAAGTTCGAGCGAAACTGACTTGGCGTGTGAAATCGAGCATACGCTTCATTGCAATTAGGCGCAGCTGGAATCGCGGTCGTCGAGATCGGCGGTAACATGATGGAGGTCCCGGTGGGAGCATCTCGGCTCCCATGCGGTCCTTGCCCCAGCACTCGCTAAACTGAAGCAACGCGACGATAGATCATTGGTGCTGACCTTCCTTGATGGGGCACTTTGATTCCCTCGTCGGGACTGTATGTCCGGTGTTGGCCCAAATGCGAAGTCCACCGCGGCTTTCAAACTGTCAGCTTCCGGAGGTAAAGCGGAGACGGTAGGCCGACCGCCGGAACTTTTGACCCATAGCGGACATCAAGCGAAATATGATCGTGTGATGCGGATCGTCCTTCCTGTGATATTTTAGGAATGAAGAATGGATGGCGGCATAAATAGCTTCTCTCGGATTGGTCGTGAACAACTCCCTGCGTGAAGGGATAGCGAGGCCAAGATCGAAAGACGATTCATGCTTAGTGTAGCGGAGGCACGACATGGCCAACGCGTTGATCGTTCGCCCCCGGTCCGATCTGTTGTTGCCGACAAGCGCCGGGCGCGCCGCCCAATACGTCCGGATGTCAACGGACCATCAGCGCTATTCGACGCAAAACCAGGCTGCCGCCATCGCCGTGTATGCCGCGCAGCACAATCTTGTGATCATTCGCACCTACGCGGACGAGGGCCGGAGTGGCCTTCGTATTCACCGCCGTGAAGGGTTGATTGAGCTGATTGACGACGTGCACAACGGTCGGGCGGACTTTGACCATATCCTTGTCTATGACGTGAGTCGCTGGGGGAGATTCCAGGACGTCGATGAAAGCGCCTATTACGAATTCATCTGCCGTCAGGCAGGGATCAAGGTTTGCTACTGCGCTGAGGAGTTCGACAACGATGGCAGCGTCATCGCTAGCATTGTGAAGAATCTTAAGCGGGTGATGGCGGCCGAATATTCAAGAGAGCTTTCGGTAAAGGTCCACGCCGGCGCTTGCCGCGTAGCCAGCCTCGGATTCAAGCAGGGCGGTGCCATTGGCTACGGACTCCAGCGCGAGTTGGTCGATGAAGATCGGAGCTCGAGAGGAATCATCTTAAGCAAAGGCCAGCGCAAGCATCTGCAGACGGACCGGGTCCTGGTCCGGCCCGGGCCGGAACGAGAGCAACGAGTTGTCGCCCAAATATTTCGGGAGTACGTGGTTCACCGCAGATCCCAAGCGTCAATCGCACGATTGCTCAATAACGAACAGGTGCCCAACCATCGGGGAACGCCGTGGTCCGAAGCGATGATCCGCAACATCCTCGGCAACGAGGCCTACATCGGCAATAGCGTCTATAATCGTAAGTCGTTTCGGCTCAAGCAGGTGATGAAGAAGAACCCGCCAGAGCTATGGGTGAGAGCTACGGGCCTGTTCGAGCCAATTGTGGACAAGAGTATTTTCCTCAAAGCTCAAGAGTTGCTGAAAGAGCAATATGTCAGGCTCTCGGATGAGCAACTCTTGAAGAAGCTGCGGGAGGCGCTGGGGGTGAATGGGAAGCTGAGCGTCTCTATCATGGCAGCGATGGACACAATGCCGAGTGCTGCCCTGTATGCATACCGCTTCGGCAGCCTGCGGGAAGCCTTCCGCCTTGTCGGCTATGTCAACTCAGAGCGCGATTTCGATTACCTCGACGCGCGCCAAAAATCTGACGCTGAGGTGTCCAGGCAGGCATCGCTTTTTGCCATGCGCGTTCGGGCGCTTGGCGCGGCCGCAGTTTTCGATTCGGGAACCAAAGTGATGACGGTTGGCGGCAGGCTCGCCATTTCGCTGCGCATGGCGCGCTATTACGTTGCGCCGCGCCACGCGCCCTGTTGGCTGGTTCATCGGCGGGTCGTAGAGCCAGCCGGACTTATTCTGGCGCTAAGATTAGACGAGGAATCTAACAGAGAGGTAAGGGATTACTTTCTGTTACCCTTAAGTGAAATGGCCCAGGAGCGGATCAGTCTCACGTCAACTTCGCGCTCTCGGTTCGCAGCCTATCGCTACCCAACCCTGGATGACGTTTTGCGGGCCGTCATGACGAAAGTTGCGGCCATATCGACATAATGACGATGCCCTGCGAAGCTTGTCGCAATTGTCTGGTTTTGGCCCATCAGCGAAGTGGCGAGACGCCTCATTGAGGTCTGCTCCCTGAGGCAAGGCGGACCAAATTTGCTCACCTTGAGTTCTTCTCATCTTGACCCCTTGCGGTCGAAAGCTGGAAGGCGCGGCAGAGCGAATAATCGATAAGAACTGTCTGGTTTGACAAAACCCCTACGGGGTGCATTTTACGGCAAGCAAAGACCTGCCGTAGGACTAAGGATGGATTCGCAGCGCAGCGCCGATCTGCAGAGGTTTTATTCCGCGATCGAAAGACTTCTGAAAAGCCTTGGCGGACCGCGACTGCTTGGCGACTTGGCGGGCAGGCTCAATTGGCCGCGGCGCGGGGTCTATTTCTTTATGGAGGACGGGGAAATCCGGTCGGACACCGGCAGCGGCCCGCGGATCGTTCGGGTCGGCACGCATGCGCTCAACCCCGCGTCCTCGACAAAGCTCTGGACGCGCCTTTCGCAGCATCGGGGACGCGTGCGTACTGGTGGCGGCAATCACCGCGGCTCGATCTTTCGCCTGATTGTCGGGACGGCATTCATGGCACGAGACGGTCATGTTTGCGGCAGCTGGGGTGTCGGGAGCACTGCGAGCGCCGACATACGGGCGGGCGAAGTCCCGCTAGAATCCAAGGTAAGCCAGTTCATCCGCAAGATGCCGTGCATCTGGATCGAAGTGGACGACGATCCTGGCCCCGATAGTCTGCGCGGTTACATCGAGCGAAATGCAATTGCGCTCCTCAGCAACTATCGGAAGGAGTGTGTCGATCCACCATCGCTTGGCTGGCTCGGGCACTGCTGCGACAGAGAGAAGGTTAGGAAGTCGGGACTGTGGAACTCCAACCATGTCGATGAAAGATACGATCCGGGGTTTCTCGACTGCCTTGACGCGCATGTGCTCGCGATGGGGCAGCGCGCGTGATCGTCGTCATTCAGTGCGCGGCGGGAAAAAGGCCGGACGCGGGGTGTCTCGAAACGCGTGACGGGAGGCGCGTGCTGTTCGTCGCCGATCCGTCTGCAGCGCCTACCCAAGACGGCGTGCTCTATGCGAGGCCTGATGAGATCACAGAGGGCGGAAGATCGTGGCGAGACGAACTTCTCGCGTACAACAAAAGTTCGGGCCGCAACCCGCTCGGGCTGCTGCCTGCCTTCGAGCTCTATCAGAATGAAGCGTACCGCAGACTCGAGAAAAAGGTGGGAACGCAGAAGCTGTACATTCTGTCGGCGGGATGGGGGCTCATCGCCGCGACGTTCCTCACGCCTTCTTACGACATCACTTTCTCGGCGCAGGCAGCCCCATACAAGAGGAGACGCAACGCCGATCGCTATAACGATCTCTCCATGTTGACGCGGGATGAGCAAGAACCGATCTTGTTCTTCGGCGGCAACAACTACCTGCCGCTGTTTGCGCGTCTAACTGGCAATGCCCGGTCTGAGCGGATCGTGTTTTTCAATTCGGTGCAGGCGCCGCAGATCGACGGCGGACGCGCCATCAGGTTCCAAACGACGACGCGGACAAACTGGCACTACGAATGCATTGATGCATTCTTGTCGGGAGCGCTCGATCACGCAATCGGCTGAGAGCCCTAGGACTCCTTCGCCTCGGTCTCTTAACTTCCCCTGGTGGCCTATCAGCGACGTGGCGGGACGCCTCATTGAGGTCTGCTCCCTGAGGCAAGGCGGACCAGATTTGCTCACCCTGAGTTCTTCTCATCTTGACCCGCAGCCGACATTGGGCTGATCGTTGCCTTCGCCCTTAACGCTCTCTCTTACTCTGTAAGCGGCGATAATGGTCGGTCGAGGGCCGAAACGCCCTCACATAGCCTCGTCCGAATCAAATCCTGAGATGCGATGATCATCAGCCAGAATCGCCGGACGAGATCGGGCCGAGAAGATGTCCTCGACTTCGAGACGCATGGTGTCGTGGCATTCGCACGCCGCCGCCGCGAGCCGTGGTCGGTCGATCTCGATTCGGCCTCGTTGATCAGACCTTATCGCCCCGCGCTCGCGCAGATTGCGCATCAGGAGCGTCACGGTCGTTCGTCGTACACCGAGTATTTGCGAAAGCGCCTGCTGGGTGAGCGGCAGTACGTCGTGGTCAATGCGATCGCGAAGCTGGAGCAGCCAGCGAGCCATGCGGGCCTCGACCGGGTGCAGCGCGTTGCAGGCCGAGCCGAGCTGGAACTGTACCAGCATCACTCTAGTGTATTTCTGGACCGCGTGCCGGATCACAGGGCTGCGGTTGAAAGCGGCGTGAAATCGCGATGCAGGGATCCGCGTGGCGGTGCCTGCCGCATGTACGACCGCGGTAGCGGCCGACGGTGACGGCCCGAGCACCGAAAGCATGCCTACTGCCCCCTCACGTCCAACCGCGGCGGTGGCAACCGTCCGTCCGTCCGCCATGTCGATCATCAGCGAGATGGCACCGCTATGAGGGAAGAAAATGTACTCGATCTCGTCACCCGCTCTCGAAAGGACCGTGTCTTGATCGAGCGGGATCCTCTGGAGCTCGGGCCCCAGTAGATCGAACTCCGATGCAGGCAGTGTCGCAAGAAGGCGGTTACCAATTCCGACGGAAGGCCTCACTGCGGGGAACCGGCAGCGAAGCATCCGCGGCGTGCCCCCTTTGGGGCGTCGCGGAATGGTGATCTCAACATAGGTTTAAAATCTGCTTCCTCTACGCGCACCGATTTGAATTCACTTAGGAGATAGTTTCACTCTCAAAAAAACAACTTCCAAACTCTCGCCGCGAGAAGGGCTTTCTGCTCGCAGTATCATGAAGGGGGTTGATGCAAATGGCTGCCGGATGCAACTGAAAAAAGAGCATAGCAGACAGGGTGACGCAGCAGTTCCAATTCCGGCCCGCGGCGAACGCTACTGACATTCGCGCGGCGGAGGCCCGTCAAAGCGGGTCGGTGAGCCTCCGGCGGCGCGGCGCCTAGCTAGTCTGGATAGCCAATGCGCAGCATCTCCCGCCACGTTGACGAGGCAATTGAGTAGATGCTTTGGCGAACTTCCGCTTGCACTCGCATTCTCCCGTCATAGTCCGCGTGACATCATAAATCGAGTGGCGAGGAAGGAGGGCGTCAAGTTGAGCCCTCTTTTTGAGATCGACAGCCTACATCTCATGAAGAAAACTATTGCGACGCTCGGGATCTATTCAATCTTGCCCCGACTAGCCTGCGCAGCCGAATTGGAAAGCGGCCAACTTGCCGCCACTCCCCTGCCCCCTCCGTGCCAATTACTTTCGCCTTAGCGACGCTGCGTGGCAACGCGCTTTCCCTCGCGGCCAGAACGGTTGCGCGGGAAATACCACGCGTCATGCGAGAACGCTGATCCTCGTAGATATCACCCACCTTGTTCGATCGTCTGCTCACGGAAGGACGATCTTTCTGCATGGGCATCACGGGGCTTCCTGAATGCCGCAGATCGGCCGACGCTTCATTGCACACCCGGACGACACACTTGATTGCCGCCCGCGGCTCATTGGCGGAAACGCTCGGCTCTGACACGCACCGCACAGACGGCCATTTTGCCCGTCAACAGTTGCCTGTGCGCACCGCGGCTTATATTTGCTCACCTGCGGCAATGCTTTGAGCGTTCGGCCTCATTTCGTCTCCCTTGCGATTCATTGCCTCAGGCCGCAGGTCCTCCAAGGAGCGTTTGCGCGTCTCGATGCCGAGCGCTGCGACAACGATTGCCTGCAAGACTAACAACCCCGCCACGACGCCGACTACGCCGACGACGCCGAACCGAGTGAACAATTCGACTACGATGAAGGGCGTAACGATCGACATCAAGCGTCCCGCGGTATTGCAGATGCCCGAGCCTCGCATGCGGAGCTCGGTCGGAAATAGTTCGGGAATATATAGTCCCCAGGCGAGCGCGAGCATCACCGCCACCGTGAAAACTAGCAGAAAGCCGATCACGACGAACGCCGTCGGGTTGATGAAAACTGGGTAGATCAATCCGAGGCCCGCCGCGACGAGAGACAGAGCGATCAGCGATGGCCTGCGGTCAACTTTCTCGCCAATCCACATCCCAGCTAGGGTTCCGAACGGGCTTCCGAGAGTCATCAGCATGGTGTAGCCAAGCGAAGACGATAGATTGATGCCTTGCTTGACGAAAAACGTCGGAATCCAGGCGATAAATCCGTAAACAGCGGTATTCAACCCAATCAGTAGAAAGCAACCTACGACGGTTCGAGCGATCAACGCGCGCGAGAACAGCCGGGTAAAGCAAACATCAGGTTGGACCGGTGCGGGCTGATAAGGCGGTGTCGGCAGCGGCTCTCCCCTGGCGGCTTCACGCTCGATTGCCGATAACACGGCTTCGGCTTCCGCGCTGCGGCCCTGCGTTTCCAGCCAGCGCGGAGACTCCGGCAGAGAGCGCCGCAGGAACCACACTACTATGGCGCCAAGCCCGCACAGTGCGAACATCCAACGCCAGCCGAGGTGGGGAATAATCACCCAACCCACCAGCGTCGCCACAAAGAGTGCGCCGTTCGTGCACGTCGCGAGAGCCGCCCCCCATCGACCGCGCTGCTGCGGCGGAATGAATTCGCTTAGAACGACATATCCGACGACGATCTCTGCACCGAGGCCGAGTCCCATCACGAAGCGCGCTGCGATCAGCCAATCCATCGAAGGCGCCAAGGTGGCAGCCAAGGCACTGAGGCCGAAGATCAGAAGATTGGCCTGGTAGGCGAACTTTCGGCCGAAGCGATCGCCGGCGAGCCCTGCCAACCACGCGCCGATCAGCATGCCGACGAAAGTTGCGGAAATAAAGCGCGCGTTGTGCGCGAGGTCCGACCAGCCAGATTGGACGAGTGCGCCGAGAATGCTGCCAGCCAAGAAGATCTCGAAGCCGTCTACGAACAATCCAGCTCCGATCAGTGCGAAAATTCGATAGTGAAAGCCCGCGATCGGCAGCCTGTCGAGTCGGCCACCAGCGTTGACACCCTTCACGGTCACGTCTACCTCCCATCTATCTGTTATTTTTTTAAGTCCTACGACGCGATCTGCGTCGTCATCCTGTCGAAGCCCGCGCCTTCTCTTCAACCTCGCGCGGCCGCCCGCACGGCGGGCGTGGCAAGCCGAGATTGCCGCGCAGCGTCTCGCTTTGGTATTCACGTTGGAATATTCCGCGGCGCTGCAACTCAGGAACCACTAGGCGCACGAACTCCTCGTAGGTGCCGGGAACATGTGTGGCAGCGACCACGAAGCCGTCACAGCCTCCCCCGCAGAACCACTGCTCCATCTGGTCGGCTACCGACTTCGCCGACCCGACGAACCTTGGGAGTTCGGACAGCGTGCCCCTGCCGCTGAACTTGACGAAGTCTTGAGCAGTCGGATTTGGCTTGCCGCTGAGACTGATCACGCGGTCACGGATTGCCTGCAAGCCGCTGATCGACTGCAACTCCTCCGATGTGAAGGGCTCTTCCATTGCTTTGGAGGAAAAGTCGTAGTTGAGCACTTCCGAAAGGAGCGTCAACGCATCGACGGGTTTGGCCAACCGGTCGATCGCCGCAAACTTGTCCTCCGCTTCAGCCTGGGTCTCGGCGACTATGGGATAGACCGCCGGAGCAATGCTGACATCTCTGCCAGCCTTCGCGAGTGTTCCCTTCAAGTCCGCATATTGCTTCTTGGCAATATCGAGATTGGGGTAGATCACAAAGATGAGCTCACCCCACCGGGCTGCAAAGGTCTTACCCCGACCGCTCTGCCCCGCCTGAATGATCACAGGCTGTCCTTGTTGGGAACGCGGTACCGTGAACGGTCCGCGCGACCGGAAGAATCGTCCCTGGTGATCGAGCCGATGGACTTTCGATGGATCCGCAAACACGCCGGAATCGCGGTCGAAGCGCACGGCGTCGTCTTCCCACGTATTCCAATGGCCAAGCACGACTTCCATGAATTCATCGGCACGATCGTAGCGGAGATCGTGGCTGAGATGCTCCGAGGCACCGAAGTTTGCCGCCTCAGAATCGTTCAGAGACGTGACGACATTCCATGCCGCGCGGCCGTTGAGCAGCAAATCCATCGTCGCGAATACCCGCGCGACATGAAAGGGCTCGTAGTAAGTGGTCGAATAGGTCACACCGATACCGAGCCGCTCGGTCGCGAGACCCATCGCCAGGGCGACCGCGACTGGGTCTAGCTTGGCGGCACGTACCCCATGACGGATAGTTTCCCGGAAGTCATCGCCGAAGCGATCGGGGATCGCGAGGCGATCGTCGAAGAAAGCTAGATGAAACTTGCCTTCTTCGAGAGTTCTCCCGATGCGCTCGTAATACTCGCGCGAGAACCAATTGGTCTTCGACTCGGGATGACGCCAAGAAGCCGGATAATTCGAGCAATTCTGAGCCTGCAGGAAGCCGATCAGTTTCATCTGCCTGGTCATGAGGTCGTTCTTTCATCGCGGCGGAAGATTGAGTTCATCGTCAGATCACTCCTTCGTCACGTAAGGCGGCGAGCATCGCCGCAGATGCGCCGGCGAGCGACGTCAGCACTTCGTCGGTGTGGGCGCCCAACGCAACGCCGGCATGCTTGAACTGCGGGGGTGTTCGCGACATCATCGGGATCGCGGATGGCACGGCGATTGGCCCTGCGCGCGAGGGCACCTCGGTGATGTTGCCGCGCGCGCGGTATTGTGGATCTTGGAAGATTTCGCTGATGCTGTAGATCGGCCCGCAAGGCACCTCGTAGTGTTCGCATTCCGCAAGCGCCTCCTCCAGTGGCATGCCGCCGATCCAAGCCGCCACGAGCTGGTTAACGTCTTCGCGGCGCGCCAGCCGTCCGGCCATGGTCGCATAGGACGGATCGGTCGCAAGTTCCGGCCGCCGCATCGCCGCTGCCAGCCGTTCGAACATCTTGTCGCTTGAGCACGCCAGCGCCACCCACTTCCCATCCGACGTGCGATAATGGCTGTGTGGCACGACGTTGACTGTGTCGGCGCCAAGACGCTCGCGAACGAAACCCGTTTTTGCGAAGACGGGCGCGATCTCGTCGAGCAAGCGGAACACCGATTCGTAGAGACCGATATCGACAATCTGCCCGCGACCAGAAGCCGCCGCGTGGCGCAGCGCGATTAGGACACCGAGGGCGCCCCAAAGACCTGAAATGTAATCGGCGAGCGAAGTCGAGCCCGGCATGACCGGCTGTCTTCCCGCTTCGCCAGCGAGGTAAGCCAAACCACTGAAGCCGTGGGCGATCCTGGCGAAGCCCGGCTTGTCGCGATTTGGCCCGTCCTGCCCATAGGCGCTAATGCGCAGCATAACGAGCTTCGGATTGATCTCACTGAGGGCGTCAAAGCCGAGCCCCCATTTCTCTAGGGTGCCAGGCCGAAAATTCTCCAGTACAACGTCGGACTGGCGAACCAACTCGCGGAACAGGGTTGCACCCCGCTCGCTGCGCAGGTCGAGCGTAACCGATCTCTTGTTGCGGGCTTCGCTCAGCCAGACGTAGGTGTCTCCGCACTCGCTCGGTGTCCCAAACTTGCGGAGCGGATCGCCGGCGCCGGGTTGCTCAATCTTGATGACGTCCGCGCCAAAATCGGACAGGACCGTGCCGCAGAATGGGGCCGCGACGAACGTCGCGATGTCGAGAACCCGGACTCCAGCAAGCGGCGCATCGCGTGACATCGCGCTCACCTATTCTTGCCGCTCGCCGCTGCAATTGCCTGTTGGCGATCGATGATCGCCTGCGCCCGCTTCAGGACCGCGAGATCGATCAGCACGCCGCCCTGGCCGAAGGCCCCATCCCCGCCCGCACTCGCGGACTGGATCTTCGCCGCGATCTGATGCGCCCATTCGACTTCGCGTGGGCTCGGCGAGAACACGGCGTTTGCGATGTCCAGTTGCGATGGATGGATTGCCCACTTCCCCTCGAAGCCAAGCGCGGCCGCACGCTCCGCGCTCGCGCGAAAGCCCTCCTCGTCACCAAAATTGGCAAAGGGACCGTCGATCGCTCGCACGCCATGGGCACGGCAGGCGTTGGCGATCCGCGCAAGAGCGAAGTGCCATTGGTCGTTCCAATGCTTATTGCGCACCTTGCGCTCGTCCGGGTCGGTGAGGACCACATACCTTGGATCAGAAGAACCGATGATTTCTCCGCATGTTCGAAGATCGATCGAATAATCGCCGATGCCGAAGATCACAGCCTCAAGCCGATCCGATGCCTGCACGATGTCCTCGACATTGCTTAGCCCGAGTGTTGTTTCGATCAGGATTTCGATCCCGAGCGGCCTTTTGCGGGATAGCTCTCGCTCCAGTCCCGTTAGCAGCGCATCGACGAAGCGTACGTCGAACGCGGCGCCGACCTTGGGCACCAAGATTAGGTCGAGACGCGGACAGCGACCGACGATCTCGATGATGTCGCGATGGGCCCATTCAGTGTCGAGGCCGTTGATCCGGACTGCGAGCGTCTTGTCGCCCCAATCGACACGATTGAGTGCGTCAATCGCGATCTCGCGCGCCTCGGGCTTTCGCGCCGCAGCCACCGCATCCTCCAGATCGAGAAAAATGAAGTCGGCGGCACTGCGTGCAGCGCGCTCAAAGAAGTGGGTCGAAGTAGCGGGAACCGCGAGTTCGGACCGCTGAATACGGCATGCTCGGGGCTTCGTTGTCGTGAACGACATCGGGCACCTTTCATATTAGGGCGGCGACTCCCGCAGCCAACCCAAACATGCTAGACGTGCCGGACTTATAATTCTAACGAGATTATCTTAATTACTCTTCAGCTTTTTCGATTGGTCACGCTTGCACGAAGAGGCCGTCGTCGATGTCGCAGATAAACTTCAAGCTTCTTCACATGTTCATCGCGGTAGCGGAGAACAGGAGCTTCCGACAAGCATCCGAGCAGCTCAACTGATCACAATCCGCGGTGAGCATGCAAATCAAGCTGCTGGAGGACCAGGTCGGCGTAGCCCTGCTTCATCGCACAACCCGGCACGTGGAATTGACCGCCGAGGGCGTTCAACTTCTGGAGCACGCGAAGCGCGCACTCGGCGAGTGGGAGCACGGCTTGCGCGAGATCCGCGAGGCCATCGACATCCAACGCGGAACACTGTCATTGGCTTGCGTTCCGACGATCGCGGCGACGATACTTCCTCAGGTCTTGAGTAAATTCCAGTCGAGTTATCCGGGTATCAGCATCACGCTCCGTGAGCTTGCGGCGGAAGACATGCTCGACTGTCTGCGGCGGAGAGAGACCGACTTCGGCATAGGACCAGCGATGGACGGCACGACCGAATTTCAGTTTACACCGCTATTCACGGACCCGATCTATGCACTGGCAACCCACGCTTACCCCTTCCGCAAGCGTCACACGGTCGATCTCGCCGAACTGTCGACCTACCCGATCCTGCTAAACTCAAAGTCGGCAGCGCTGCGATCGATGCTCGAGCGTGCATTGGCAGGTCGCAGCCTCCATATGACGATCAAATTCGAGGTCGAGCATAGCCACACCCTTGGCGCGCTCGCCGCAGCGGGACTGGGTGTCGGCATCCTGCCCAAGGTCGCTTTGCCTCACCCTCTGAAGAGAAACATGCAGGCGCTGCCGATCACGAACCCAGCATTGGAGCGAACGGTCTGCATTGTCTCCCTGAAGGGACGCTCGTTCTCGCCGTCCGCTGGAGCGCTGGCGGCCACTGTTCATCGTCTCCTCAAAGCGAAATCCTGAACGGGTCGCGCAGAACGTCTCGCTGGTTTAGAGCGGCGCGAGTTCGCGGAAGGAACCACCAAAGTACACTAGCGGCGCGTCATCTTCGTGCAGATGGACAGAGCGGACCGCGCCGACGAAGATCGAGTGAGTTTCGTGAGCGTGCTCATCGACCAGTTCGCAATCGAGACCGACGAGCGCAGTTTTCAGAATTGGCGCCCCGGTCACTAGCGTTAGCCAACCATCGGCGTCATTGAAGCGGTCGTCGCGTTCGATGCCGCGACGACCTGCGAAAATATTGGCAAGCTCAGCCTGGCCGGCGTTCAAGAAGTTTACGGCAAAGGCCGACGTCTGCCGAATCAAAGCGTGGGCACTCGCCGCACGGTTCACACACGCAATCAGGCGCGGCGGCGCATCGGATAGTGAGCACACCGAAGTGGCCGTGAGCCCAGTTCGACCACCTCGATCGCCCGCGGACAAGATTGTAACTGCGCCGGCATGATAACGCATCGCAGACCGATATGATGCGGGCTCGACATGCTTTGGGTGCGCGTGTGTCGATGTCATTGATCCAGCCACCGAAGTGTTCCTGTTTTATGAGGCGAGACCCCGATCGTACATCGGCGGCGGCGATCTAAGAAATTCAAATATCTTACTTACCGTTTAGATTTTCTGATGATTTCGTCGCTTAACCAAGCTCCTTCCGGCCGCCGATTTAACCAGGCAGTCGGAGTATCAAACCACTGCAATCATCTTGCAGGCGCATCTGACATCCGATCGGCTCGACGCTTTTCGTCCATTCAGACAATCGAGCAGGGCGAGTTTTGCTTCGCCAGCCGGCGGACAACGGCCGATTCAATCATTGTCTACGAAAACGTGGCACGTGCCTCAAGAACACGCACCGCCGCAGATCGCTTCAATCCCTGGAATGCCGTTCTGGACGGCAGCCTCAATCACGCTGCATCCCGCGGGTGCTTCGATCCGCCATCTGCTTGGCCGACAGTGCTAGCCCTATCGGTACGATGCAGGCGCCGGCTTTGAGCACTCCGAGGAATATGATCAGCGTCTCAAGAGGGTTCGGTATCAAGAATGCCACTTTGTTACGTTTTCCGATCCCCCTCCGGAAAAGAGCATGGGCGACCCCGGTTTATCTCACGATTGAATTGAGCCCACGTCAGTCGCTTGTCGTTGAGTACGATGCACTCGTATTCTGCATAGCGATTGGCGTCCTTTCATCACATCGGTCTGGCAAATGCCAACGTCCTCAAACACGTGTTCTCTCCCGACCGTTGCGTGAGGTGACCGAACGAGACCTGGCTATCGTACGTACCTATTAGTCGCGCTCCCTGCGGGACAAAAAGAAGTCGTCCTGTCGGAGTATGAAACACGTTCTCGGTAATTTGCGCCGTGATTTGGCCTGGCAGGTCCGATCGGATCCCAGTCATCAGCGCTCCCGGAATCGAGCCGCCCGCTTCCGTGTAGGCCTCCACCACAAAGCGCGCGCGGCGGTCGGTTGCGGCCACATGCGTTTCGGTGAGCAGGCGGCGGATGGTGCTGGCATCGCGGTTATAAGATAGCCGCTCATAGACGCTCTCCTGCCGGGGATGATCATCAGTGATGGCAAAGGCCATCAATTGTTCAAGGGTCAGATCGCCATCGCGATAGACCTGCATCAGTTTCGGGGAGACCGCGCCAAGCCCCAGGCGTTGCCGCACGACATGCGCCGTCACGCCGAGGCGGGCGGCGATTTCCTCCGCGCCGAAGCCGGGTTCTTCCGCCAGCTTCTTGAAGGTCTCGAACTGATCGGCGGGATACATGTTTTCCCGGGTGACGTTCTCGTCCAGGCTGATTTCGTGCGGATCGTTCGCAGTGTCGATGATGCAGCGGATCGGCTCGGTCTTCTTGATCTCCTTCCGCTTCACTCGCAGAAGCTGTGCAAGCCGCCTGCCCTCACCGATCCTTGGCGCCGGACGTGCGCGTTTGCACCACGTAGAAATCGGCCTGGCCGGGACTCGCGGTGAACGACTTCTCGGCGTCGAGCCTCCGTCACGAGAGACTTCGGACAAATGGTACCACCAGTGCCCGCCCGCCGCGAGCTCACTGGTGGAGAGTTGCCTGTGACGCCGGATGGCTTGGCTTCGGAGCCACGGTCCGGTTCGGGATTTCGGCGGATCGGTCCGTTTAATCCCTGGCGGGAGGGATCAAAACGCAAGTGGCGCGTTGTGCCGGACCAAGCAATCCAGCGGAGTTTCCAGGCGGTCGCAGACTATCGATCTGCAAGACTCGGTACTTACTTCGTATTCGCGAATGCTCACATCCCGTACTCCCCTGAGCGCGTCCCTCGGCCACAGCGTAACCAATGAATCAACGCGCCAAAGCCGGAGCACGGGCTGAATCCTGTAAACTAGGTCCGCGAACGTGACGCAACCCGTGCCACCAAGAGGCTTCAGTCAAGCTCCTAGCTTGAATGCCAATCTGCCATCAGGAACAGATCCCCGCCAGTGCGCTCCGGAAGCTCGCGGCGTTGCCGACATAATGAGCCGCATTCGCCACGAACTCTTCCCGCTCTTGCTCACTCAACACACGACGGAGCTTGGCAGGGGCGCCGGTCCACAACTCGCCGGGCCCGATCTTCTGTCCGCTCGTAAGCAGGGCGCCGGCCCCGAGGACGCCGCCGCGTGCGATGACGGCGCCGTTCATGACCACAGCCCCCATTCCAACAAATGCCTGATCCTCAAGCCTACAGCCATGAATGATGCAGGCATGTCCGATGGTGACGTCGTCTCCGATGATCGTGCAGAACTCTCCAGGATCGACATGCACGACCGTACCGTCCTGGATATTGGTTCGTTTCCCGATCTGGATGAAATTGGCGTCACCACGCAACACACAATGGAACCAGACGCCCGCTTCCGCACCGACCCGCACGTCACCGACGATCGCGGCCGTCGGCGCGATCCAGGCGGAGGGATCTATTGCAGGTTCCGCGTCGCCCAGACGGAAGATCGAAGAGCTGAGGTAAGCGATTGTCTGTGTAGGATTCACGTTCATCATGGTCCTTTCAGAGATAGTAGCTCTTATGGATGATCTTCCATTCGCCCTTGCAGAAGGCGAGATTGAAGAGATCCTGACCATCGAGGGTTCGAGGTCCCATGACGAAGCTGAAAGCCACTCTTACGCTTGCAAGGTAGTCCACGATGCTGATCTCGATCTCGCGCGCTTTTTCTTCGGCATTGTCGTATTTGGTGTGCAATGAGTCGATCGATCCGACGAACTCGTCGAGGGTTATGGTTTTGATCTCGTCGCCCTTCACGTAGTAGTGTTGGATGTTCGCTTTCGGATGGAAGGTCTCGCGAAACGCTTTCTCGTCCCACGTCTTTACCGCGGTCAGGTATTTCGCGATCACCTCACTCACGGCCTGCTTTTGTTGTTCGATCTTCATGCTATCACTCACGATGTTGCGCTCCTGTTTGCGTTAGATGAGTCGACGCGCGGCATTCCAGTAATGCTCGCGGATATCCTTCTTGAGAACCTTT
The DNA here is from genome assembly GCF_004296405.1 of Bradyrhizobium sp. Leo170. Taxonomy (GTDB): domain Bacteria; phylum Pseudomonadota; class Alphaproteobacteria; order Rhizobiales; family Xanthobacteraceae; genus Bradyrhizobium. Next base: position 17,815 of record NZ_PSRR01000055.1, on the reverse strand, counting down.
CCGACGTTGCTTCGCGGCAGGGCATCCCATATCGCGACGCTCTTTGGCGTCCTGATGCTGCCAAGCTGATCCTTGCACAGCGCAATCAGCTCCCTCTCCGCGACACTTGCTCCCGGCTTCAGCTCGACCACGGCAGTGACCGCCTCGCCCCATTTCTCATCCGGAATACCGATGACCGCGCAGTCCTGGATCGCCGGATGGGTCCACAGGACCTGCTCGACCTCGCCCGGATAGACGTTGAAGCCGCCGCTGATGATGATGTCCTTGCTGCGGTCGACAAGATGAACATAGCCCTGCTCATCCTTGAAACCGATGTCCCCCGTGTGGAACCAGCCGTTGCGGAAGGCTGCCTCGGTTGCTTGGGTGTTGGACTGATATCCTGTGCAGAGATTGGGCCCGCGGCACACCACTTCACCTTTGTCGCCGGGTGGCACAGGCTGCCCGTCGTCGTTCTGCACATCGATCATGACAAGTGGGCTGCCCCGTCCGATGCTGCCAAAGCGACCCGAGTGCAGCGCGTCGGCATGCTCTTCCGGCCCCATGATGGACACCGTGCTGGTGGCTTCCATCAGACCGTAGAGCTGGGTCATCACAGGACCGAATACCGACCAGGCCTCGCGCAACTTCTCGATGGAGATGGGAGCTGCGCCATACATAAGATGGCGTAATGATCCGAAGTCATGCTTTCCAGGAACATGCCTTGCCAGCATCATGTAAAGCAGCGTCGGCGGAACGAACAGGCTTGTGATCCTGTGACGCTCGATGGATTCGAGGATCAGGTCCGGAGTCGGCTTTGGCAAAACGATGTTTACGCCGCCTTCGGCGAACACCGCGTGGGCGACTTCACCTGCGACATGCGAAAGCGGCGTCACGACCAGATTAACCGGCTGGGTGCCGGCAAACAGTTTCAGCCGGTAGTTGGCAATCAGAGTCATCCAGTTTGCGCTGGCGCGCATCACGCCTTTTGGGCGACCGGTGGATCCGCCGGTGGATATGAGCGTCACCGTATCGAGAGGACCGATATCGACGTCGCGCGATTCCGCGGGGAATGGCCCGCAGAACTTGTCGAGCGTTTGGTGGCCGGAGACCTTGCCGTTCACGACGACGATGCCTTTGAGACTTGGCACCTGCTGGCGCAAGAACTCGATATGCGCGCCGAACTGCCTGTCGACGAACAGCCACTCGGCGCCGAATGCCTTCATGTTCGCCGCGCATTCAGATGCGACGGCGCGGGGATTGAGTGGCATCCACACAAGAGGCGTACGGTGAATGCCGAGCTGCACGGAGAAGAACGACGGACCATTGGCAATCCAGCTGGCGACCTTTGCGCCGGGCGCAAGGCCGGTCGCATCCATCGCCTGGGCGATCCGCCGGCTATCCTCCTGGAGGTCGCGATAGGTCGTGATCCTATCCTCGCAGATGACCGCCGGCGCTTCCGGCCGGAGGTCGGCTTGCTTGTCAAAGAAATCAAACAGGCGCATGTCTGTTGCCTTCGGTCGCGGACGGTTGAAATTCGGCCACGTCAATGAATGTTGCGAAATTTTCGACCGGCTCCCGCTCGGTTACCAGCCCGTTGGCAGGCGCGTCCCTGTCGCCATAGCCGAGCGACATTCCGCAGACGACGATTTCATTGTCTGGAACTTTGCAGAGCGGGCGGATGATATCGTGATAGTGACGCCAGGCGGCCTGGGCGCAGGTGTCGAGACCGACATCACTGGCCGCAAGCATCAGCGATTGCAGGAAGATGCCGTAGTCGAGCCAACTGCCATGCTGCAACGATCGATCGATCGTAAAAATGAGACCGACCGGCGCGCCAAAGAATTCGAAGTTGCGCCCCGCGATCGCCCAGCTTGCCGCGCGGTCGCCTCTTGCCACCCCCAGCAAGTGGTAAAGCCCGAATCCAACCGTTCGTCTGCGGCTCAGATAGGGCTCGAACAGCGGTTCGGGGTTGTAGTCATACTCGCCAAACGGCTTCGGCGGCTTCTCCCGAAAAGGCTCCTGCTCCCGTTTTGCCAAGACTTCGCGAATGAGCCGATCTTTCGCCGGACCCATCAGGACATAGACGCGCCATGGTTGCATGTTGGTGCCGCTGGGCGAACGGGCAGCCGCATGCAGCAGTTCAACAATGAGCTCCTTCGACACCGGCTTGGGAAGGAAGCCACGTACCGACCGCCGTCGGCGCAATAATTCGATCACGCTCATTTTGTCATCCCTCTAAAGGCCGCCGAGGAAGCTGTTGCGCACGGATGGATTCGACCGCAACTCGCCGGACGGTCCTTCGAGGACGATTGACCCCACTCTCAGCACGTAGGCGCGGTCCGTCACCTCCAGCGCTTTGGTGAGGTTCTGCTCAGCGAGCACCACGGCCGTGCCCGACTTCGTGATTTCTGGAATCCTCCAGAGCACCTCGTCCGTGAGCTTCGGCGAAAGTCCCAGCGACGGTTCGTCCAACAGCAACAGCCGTGGCCGACTCATGAGCGCCCGACAGACCGCGAGCATCTGCTGCTGGCCTCCCGACAATGTCCATCCGAGCGCCATCTCCTTCTCCTTCAGCGCGGGAAAGATGGCGTACATCTGATCGATCAGCCGATGCCTTTCCTGCCCGGTCGAGAAGGCCGCCACTTCGAGATTCTCCCGCACTGAAAGGCCGGGAAAGACACGACGGCCTTCCGGCGAATAACCCATGCCGAGCCGGGCTCGGCGGTGCGCCGTCACGGCACGCACGTCATGTCCATCGAACAGGAGCTCGCCCCGACTAACCATAAGAAGCCCGATGATGGCTTTGATGAGCGTTGTCTTGCCTGCGCCGTTAGCACCAACCAGCGCTACGGCTTCGCCGGGACCAATGCGCAGCGACAAGTCCTTCAAGGCGGCGATCTCGCCATATCGGACGGATAGATTTCTTGCCTCCAGAAGATGTTTCACGCGCCAAGTTCCGCGGCATGTCTGCGGCCGATATACGCCTCGACGACGCGCTCATCCTGGTAAATTGCGCTGGGGCGACCTGAAGCGATCAATTCGCCGTAGTCCAGGCAAACCATGTGGGTTGCCAGGCTCTTCAGGAACTCCATGTTATGCTCAATGACGAGCAAGGTGAGGCCGCGTGCCGCCAGCCCCTCGAGATGTCCGGCGAGTTCGGCTTGTTCGCTCTCATTTAGTCCCGCGGCAGGCTCATCAAGCAGGAGCACGACGGGATCGAGGCAGATGGCACGGGCAATTTCCACCAGCCGTTTGATTCCATGCGGCAGCGATCCGCATCTGGCATCCGCGATCTTGTCGAGCCCAAACTGGCGAAGCACATGCAGCGCGTGGGATCTTGCACGCTCGAGTCTTGAATCCCGGCGGCCGGTCAACATGGCCTTGCCAAGCGATGCCTCCTCCGACCTGAAGCGGGCCACCGCAACATTATCCAGAACGCTCATGTCCTCAACGAGCCGCAGGTTCTGGAAGGTTCTTCCGACGCCGCGCGCCGCGATCTCGTCCGAGCTCATCGAAGTGATCTCGTTGCCGCCAAGGACAATCTCGCCCGCATCGGCGCGATAGATCCCGGTCATGCAGTTGACGAGCGTCGTCTTGCCGCTGCCGTTCGGCCCGATCACGGCGGTGATCGATCCACGCATCAGCGAGAAGCTGACGTTGTTCAGCGCATGCACGCCCCCGAACGTCTTGGTCAGGTGACGTATTGCCAGTATGGGCGTCTCCGACGGCATCAGAACGCCCTCACCCGCGGGCAGGTTTGACGGACGTGATGAAGCAGCGACGGTCGAAGTCCGTTCCGGCGTCGCAACAGGCAGGATACGATCGACAAACCCCGCCAGCCCCTCGGGCGCCAGAATCAGGATCAGAATCAGCACGCTGCTCGTGATGATGACGTAGCTCTGCTCGAAACCACGTAGCCATTCCGGCAGATGCACCACCAGCAGGGCACCTGCGACGGCCCCCCATACATGCGTTCGGCCGCCGATGACCGCCATGGTCAAGCATGCGATCATGACCTTGAAGTCGAGTCCCTCCGGAGAGACGATGCGGATCGTATGCGCATGCAGTGCGCCGGCCACGCCGGCTATCGCGGCGCTGAGCAGAAACATCGCAAAGCGGATCGCGTCCGGGTCGATGGCCAGCGCTCTTGCGGCAACCGCGTTCTGCCGGACCACATGGCAAGCCAGCCCATAGAGGCCCCGCTTGGTCTGATGTGCCACGATGGCCGCAAACAACACGAACGACCATACGAAGAGCAGCAGCGGCCAGCCGCGACCGATCTGGACACCGAACAGCTTCGGAAGAGGAACTCCGGAAAGCCCTATGGCTCCCCCTGTCAATGACTGCCAATCGATCGCCAGCAGCAACAGAACCTGACCAACGCCCAGAGTCGCGAGCGCGAAGTAATGCGAGGCAAGGCGCAACACCGGAATTGAGATCAGCACTGCCAGGAGAACGCAGGCCACAATCGACGCCAGGAAGGTTTCTGCAAAGTCGAGCCCGGCCTTCGCCGCCAGAATTCCGGTCACATAGGCCGAAAAGCCAAAAAAGGCGCCCTGCGAAAGCGAGAGCTCGCCGACATAGCCGAAGATGAACTGATATCCGATGGCGAGGATCGCAAATACACCCGCCAGGGTGAAGAGACGGAGGTCGTAGGGTGACGACATCACGAGCGGCCATGACGCCAGCGCACAAAGCGCGGCCAAGCCGACCACTAGGCGGAGTTTAGCGGAACGAAGCATCAGGCACGCTGCTGAACGGCTTCGCCGAACAGTCCTTGCGGACGAAAGAACAGCACGACCAGAAAAGCCAGATAGAGCCAGATCGTCGACGCCGTCGGCGAAAATAGCGCTCCGAACGACGGAAGAGCTCCGACTGCCCAAGGCAGGATGACCGGCAGCGACGGGACAAGGACTTCGAACGCCGCCACCAGGAAGGCACCGGCGACGGCTCCACGAAGACTTCCCCACCCTCCCATGGTCGCGGCAACGTACGTCTTGATCATGTACGCTTCGCCGTCGCCGGGCGTGATGTAGAACGTGTTCGCGAAGATCAGCCCTGCAGCTCCGGCAAGCGCGGCCGAAATCCCGAACGTGATCAGAATCATGACGTTCACGTTCACGCCGAGCGCCGTTGCCATTTCCCTGTCCTCGGCCACGGCGCGAAGGCGCTTACCCAGAACGGTTCGCGAGAAGATGACGTATTGCAGAGCCACCAGTGCGATCGCGAGCACGATTGTGGAAAGCGACTGCACATTCAGGACCGCATCGCCGACCCGGAGCGACCCGCCCGAGAGGATCGGCGGCCCCACCCGCGGCGACGGCCCGAACACCAGCAGTGTGGCCGTCTCGAGTATCGCGCCCATGGAAATGGTCGAGATGAATACAGAGACGGCCGGCCGGTTTCGCAAGGGGTAATAGGCTGCCAGGGACAACAGCCCGCCGATCAGCATCATGCCGGAAAGCACAACCGGCAGCACAATCGCTCCCGGAAGCTTAAGCATTGCGCCAAGACTTGCGGCGAGGAATCCGCCGACCACGACGAAGCTGCCGTGGGCCAGGTTCACCGCGCCGGTGGCGTTCAAGACCAGGACAAAGCCGATGGCGAGAAGCGAATAGGCTGCCCCAAGCGAGAGCGTATTGAGCAGAAGCTGTGTCATCGATGAAACTGACGAGATACGAGCTGCATTCTCAGGCTAGAAGCGCGATCAGTAAGCGACGACATCGTCGTATCGCTTGACCAGCTTCGGCGTCAGTGACGAACCGTCGTAGCAGACGATGACGACCGAATGCGCCAGATTTCCCTTGCCATCTGACTTGTAGGACATCGCGACGCCCTGATATTCGCTTGTCGACATGTACCTTCGCACATCCTCGGCCGACCTCGCCCCGCTCTTGACGGCCGTCAAAGCCATCATGAGACCATCGTATTGTTGAATGGCATAGGCATCAGGCATCGCACCGAACTTCGACGTGTAATCATCGAGGAAACGATCCGTCATGGGGTTCGCGCCTTTTTCGAGCCACCACGCGCTTTCAGCGCACACTCCCTTCAGATCCGACGGTTGCAGCAGCGCCGCCGTCGCCGGCATTGCGATCGTGGTATTTCCGACCACGGGGATCTGCACGCCTCCCGCCGCAAGCTGCTTGATCACCATCGCAATCGAGGCGCTGTGCATCTGAATGAGAATGACGTCAGGTTTCGCTGCCTTCAGCTTGGCAAGCGTAGCCGAGATCTCCTTGGCAGTGAGGTCGACGCCTTCGGAAAACACCACCTCTCCACCGAGCTTGGAGAGGTAGTCCGACATGTACTTGAAGCCACTTTGACCATAGCCCGTCGTATTGTACAGGATCGCGGCCCTCTTCAACTTCAGTTCGTCGACGACGTATCGGATGTGAGCCGCCTTTGAGATGGCGTCGTGCGGGTACAGGCGGAACATATACGGATTGCCCTGCTCCGTTACCGGGCCCGTGCCAGTCGGAGCGAGGATCGGCATCTTGTTTTCGAGAGCGACGGGAAGCATCGCAAGCACCTGCGTCCCGAACAGCGGCGCCACCGCGAAGTCGACATTCTTGTCGCCAACGGCGCGCTCGAGCGCGTTCGCTCCGCCTTCCGCAGCGGTTCCGGAATCGACGGTTTGCGCCTTGATCTTCAATCCCGGCGGCGCATGCGCTATTGCCAAATTGGCGCCGTTGAGCTGCGATGTGCCTTCGAGCGCGAGGAGTCCCGTGATCGGCACAATGATCGGCACCGTCAGGCTTGTTTCCTCAGCCGACGCACTCCACGACAAGAGCAGCGCAGCCGCAAATACCGTCCTGCCGACAAGCCTCATTCGAGCCTCTCCCGCGTTACCGAAGGCTCACCTTCGGAGATACTCAGCTAGGGATGAAGCTCACACGATTTCGTTGGTACGCACCAATATTGATTTCCGACGGCAGCCTTAGACTTTTCCTAGGTCTCGGGTCGACGCGCCTGAGCAGTCCACTACGCATCGGCCCGGCACCTCGGCATATGCGTGATGTCCGCAGTGAACTCTTCAGCAAGGCCTGAAAGCAGCTCGATCACCGCATTGATGGATTTGCACGTCGGCCTGTTGGCTCCGCGGACGATGTAACTCTGCAAAGCCAATGAAGGATTGATGATCGGCCTATAATCAACGGCCCGCTGAAACAGCGGTGGCTCGCCGATACACGGAAATATACTGTAGGCACTTCGACTGGCGACGAATTCATAGAGCAGCGTGATCGAGTCGATTTCGGCCACAATGTTGAGGTCTACGCGCCTCTCGTTGGACATGCTGTCCAGGAGGAGACGGCAGGCGTGGATACGCGACGTATGATGAAGCGGGATAGCACTGAGATCCGCGAAATCGATTGGCCGGCCCAGCTCTCGCTTGCCGTCGATCGGGCCTAGCAGGTAGAGCTGCTCCTTGAGGAACGGTATTGCACCATCCATGGTATGGCGCTCGGGAAGATACAGGATGGAAAGATCGAAGCGACTGCCTGCGTGCCAGGCGCTTACTTCGCCGCTAAGCGCCTCGAAAATCCTTACGTCGAGCTTGGGATAGAGTCGCTTCGCTCGTTCCAGAAGTACTGGTGCCACCACATTGGCTATGGTGGTAATCATCGCAATGGTCACGCTGCCGGACACTTCGCGATCAAGCTCGGCGACCGCCGCACGCGCCTGTTCGATCCGGGCCAGGATATCTCGACCATGTTCGAGGAATATCGACCCGGCGGCAGTTAGCCGCACCCCGCGCGCGTGTCGGACCAGGAGCTCCGCATTCAATTCTGCTTCGAGCTGGCCGATCTGCGCGCTGATGGCGGGTTGGGAAATATGAAGTCGGTCGGATGCCCGAGCGAAGCTTCCGCTGTCTGCCACAGCCTTGAAGTACAAGATTTGCTTGATATCCATTATGAGAACCAAGCAAGTCACGTGCCGTTTTACGCAAGGAACCGCCTTTCACGCGGCGCCCCGCCATGCCGCAGGCTATCCAGCCAGCAACAGCACTCCGTGGCAACACCTCATCATCCGGCCTGGCGACCTTCCAGACGGGTGGCGATTTCAGCGCCCTCCTCTTCAACATCAGCAAAATGGGCCGCCCGTAGCCGGTCGCGTCGGACATGGAAATCGAAGAGATCAAACCGGTTGTAGCCTGCCGCAACGTCGTGAAATCGCTTCGGTTCGATGCACCGCCCAAGATCGAGTCCCGCAAAGATGAGTCCCTGCGCCATGGTGGATTCACCGAAGACCGCCCCCGTTGGGTCCACGAAGAAGCTTTCAGATGCCGGCGTCGCCTCCAGCACGCTCAACGCGTCCTTGTCGCCATTCGCTATCCACTCGCAAGCAGCCTGATCCAACAGACTGCCAACAACCATCACGAAGCATTTTGCCTCGAAAGCATGGGCGGCGGCTCGGATTCGATTTGCAGATCGATTGTCATAGTTCCCGGCCTGTTCCGGCGGTCTTGTCGGCCATACCGGAGGATAGGACGCTACGTGAATTTGTTCGGCCTGCGCGATCAGGGCAAAACGTGCGAGCGGATTGGTATTCTCGCCGCAGATCAGCGCTCCGATCCGGCCAATGCGCGTTTGCGCCACCCGCAGGCCATGAGCGTCCCCCGGATTCCACGCGAGCTTTTCGTAGAAGGTGGGTACCAGCTTGCGATGATGCACGAGAACATTTCCATCATCTCCGATTAGCAGATTGCTGTTCCACAGACCTCCGACACTTGCCGGGTCGCGCTCACTGAATCCAATCGAGACGAAGATCTTGTGCCTTTGCGCCGCGTCCTGAAGCCGTCTGATCTCGGGTCCGTCAGCATAGATGCTCGCAGCCGCGAACGCCGCAAACGCGTCATGTGTCCGGATCGGCGCATGCACGGCCGCCCAGATCGGGAATCCCGGAACGAAGCTCTCCGGAAAAGCGATGAGCGAAGCGCCCTCTTCCGCCGCCTGTGCAATGAATCCGATGGCTTTCTCGATGGTCGCCGCCGGATCAAGAAAGACGGGAGCCACATGCGCGGCAGCGACTGTAACATGTTCGGTAGTCATCCTATCCCAGCTCCTGGTCCTGATGTAGCCAATTGACTCTCCGGAGATCTGTGCGATGAAATTCCGGAGATAGTTTCATAATGATCGGAGATATTGGCTTGTGACGCCCCCCATCGAACGCCTCGATTGGGATGACCTGCGGATCTTTCTTGACGTGGCGCGTGTTGGCAGCCTGACTCAAGCCGCCCGCGCACTCAAAGTCGACCACTCCACCGTCAGCCGGCGGCTCACCCGGCTCGAATATGCCGTAGGAGCGACGCTGTTCGAACGAGGCCGCGGCGGCGTCACATTGACTGAGATGGGTGTGGCGGTGATGCGGCGCGCCGAAGAGCTTGCCGCGGGGATAGGTCAGCTGCGAGCGGATGTGAGTGGATCCGCAGCGACGGGTCTCGTCAGGCTTGCCACAATGGAAGGTATCGCATCGCTCTGGCTCACACCGAGGTTGCGGGCACTGCAGGAGCGGGCCCCCGACGTAAGGCTCGAACTCGTCACCTCCTCTCAGCAGGTGCGGGTCAATCGCCGCGAAGCAGACCTGTTCCTTTCGTTCTTTCGCCCGACCGGTCGAAACCTGATCAGCTCGCAGCTCGGTACCTTCACAACGCATCTGTGGGCATCGCCAGGCTATCTCGCAAGGGCCGGCACTCCAGGGACGCTCGACGACCTCGCGCGCCATGACTTCGTCGGCTACATCGAAGAGTTTGTTCTGGTCGATGCCGTCCGTTGGCTCGAGGAGCTGGTGCCGGACCCCCGCCTGGTCTTCACAAGCAACAGCATGATTTCGCAACTTGGCGCGGCCCGTGGCGGCGTCGGCATCGTCTGCTTGCCCTCGTTCAGCGGCGCCGAGCAATTCGGCCTCGTCAAGGTTCTTGCGAACATACTCACAGGACGGCGCGATCTGTGGCTCACGGTGCACACAGATCTCGCGAGCGCACCGCGAATAAGGGCCTTTACCGATACACTGCGGGCCCTGATCGACCGCGATGATGCCTTCTCCAGCTGTGCTGAAGTGCATCAGTGAGCCTCCCCTGCGACGCCCGTTGTCGACTGCCTGATTTTCCCGCGTTCGATGCTGTACGTTAGATCAACGAGGGACCGCGTGTGCACGGCGTCGGACTCACTGATCAACACCGTGAGCGATCCGCTCGTGCGAAGCTCGGAAAGAATCTCGGCAATACGTTGAGCGAGCGCAGGCGCAACGCCCTCGAACGGCTCGTCGAGCAGAAGCAGATTGCGACCGACCATGAGGGCACGCGCAAGCGCCACGAGCTTCTGCTGACCGCCGCTCAGTTCCATCGCACGACGACGGGCAAAGGGAACAAGCTCGGGAATCACCGAATAACATTGTTCGAGTCGCGCTCCTGCATCAGGGATTCGAGTTGCCAAGGTCGGCAGCAGGATGTTCTGCTCCACTGTCCATCCTGCGATCAGTCGCCTGTCTTCGGGCATATAGCCTACGCCGTATCGGGCGTGATCGGATGGGCTGGCTTCCGTTGTTGCCCGATCTCCGATCCGGATCTCTCCGGCCCATCGCGGAATCAGGTTCATCACCGTGCGCATCAGCGTCGTCTTGCCGGCTCCGTTTCGCCCGACCAGGGCGGCAAACGAATTCGGCCGAACGTGGAGCGAAACATTTCGAAGAACTTCCGCCCCGGCGATGCGAACACAAAGGCGATCAAGCTGGAGCATGACAGCCATCCGCGCTCAACGGCGCCACGCCCGCCCCCGTGATATAACGAACAACGTCGCGGTCCGCGAACACCTCCGCCACATCTCCATCGGCAATAATCCGGCCATCGTAGAGCGCAATCACGCGAGACGCGTATTCACGGACGATCTCCATATCATGCTCAATGAAGATGACGGACGTCGACGTTTTACGAAATCGTTCGATCAGGCGGCCGATGAGATCGTTCTTCTCATCGACACTGACGCCGCTTGTCGGTTCGTCAAGCAAGACGAGAGCGGGGCTCGCGCAAGTCGCCATTGCGATGTCCAGCAGCTTGCGTACTCCTTGGGGAATATGCGCGACGACGGCGTCGGCATGTTCGCCGATCCGATAGTCCTCAAGGAGACGCTGGGCCTTGTCGAACAGACCTCGATCGGAGAACCGCCGCAGCAGCGACGTTCGCGGATCAACCAACAGAGACAGTGCCACCATCATGTTCTCACGGGCGGTGCCGCTGGCGAACAATTGAGGCACCTGGAACGAGCGCGCAATTCCCCGCCGCGCCAACGCGCGCGGGGGCATCCCGGTCACGTCCGTTCCGCGGAACATGACCCGTCCCGCGGTCGGTTTCAGATAGCCGGATATGATGTTGAGAAGGGTGGTCTTGCCGGCACCATTCGCGCCGATGATGCCCACGATTTCTCCGTGTTTCACCGAAGGGTCTATCCCTTTGGTCGCGACAAAGTCGCCGAACCTGCACTGAATGCCGGTACAATGCAGCAAATCGGTCACGATACCACGCCTCCGGCCAGAGAGCGTGATCGCCGGGAGACCGCTTTCCTGGTCATTGACCACAAGAGCGTGACCAACCGGTCAAGGCCGACGGGGAGAAAGAGAACGATCGCCAGCATCATCGCGCCAAATACCGACTGCCATTGATCAGGAAACAGCGCCGACGCATAGCTTCGCAGCACCTCCAACAGAAAGGCACCGAACGCCGGACTGAGGATGCTCGCCTGCCCGCTGAGGAGGACGACAAAAATGAAGTCGCCTGCCGTCGTCCAGTATGCGAATTGCGGATCGACATGACGCGCCGACAAGCCTGCGAGCGCTCCGCCCGCTCCCCCCAGCATACCGGCAAGCGTATAGGCGACCCAGACGATCTGCTTGACCGAGTATCCGAGATATTCCACCCGGACCTCATTGTCGGCAACGGCGCGGATCAGCCATCCGAATCGAGAACGAAGCAGGATGTGCGTGGCGATGCTGAATGCTGCCCAGACCCAGATGCAGAACACGAATCCGCTCCACTGCGCGTCGGCGCCGCGGGGGCGATAGCCGGCATAGGACATCAATCCGATGTTAAGGCCGTCGCTTCCACCAAACAGGCGCACCTTGGTGGCTATGCCAAACACCACCATGGAAACCGCCAAAGTCAGCATCGAGAAGAAGATGCCGCGGTATCTTGCGAGGAAACTACCGAGGATGACGGCAACCAGGCCCGCGCTGATCGTGGCAACGAGAAGGACCACGAACGCGTCGGTTATAGCCGCAAGTTTCGTCGTCAAGGCAACCGCATAACCGCCAACAAAGTAGAAGAGGCCCTGCCCGAACGAAAGCAGGCCAGCACGAAGCAGGATCATCACCCCCGCCGATGTAAGTGCCGTCGCCGTGGAGAGTTGCCCGAGATAACGAATCCAGCCCGGCACTCCAGATGCGCTGAGGCTCGCAGCGATAGCCACGCCCAGCAACGTCGCAATGGTCCAGTCGATTTGGCGTCTGGTCATATTCGCCGCGCCTGTGCCGGCGCCAACAATCCGAATGGCCTCACCGCGAGCACGCCAGCCATCACCAGATACACGGCAAAGATCTCGAGCTCCGGAAGCAAATGGGCGGTCAGGGCACGCGCGAGCCCGATGATTGCCGCGCCAAGCAGTGCGCCCGGAATACTGCCAAGGCCTCCGACGACCACGACGGCAAAGGCGATAACGATGACTTCAACCCCCATACCCGGGCTGACGGCAATTTTCGGTGCCGTGAGTGCGCCAGCAAGGCAACCGAGGGCGGCGCCGACCATAAACGTAGCCGTCTTGATGCGGCCGACATGGATGCCCATTGCAGCACTGATCTCGCTGTCGAAGACAACCGCCGTCACACAGCGGCCGACCCGCGTCCTGTTCAGGACGAACCAGACGATAGCAGCCAGCATCATCGAGACCCCAATCAGAGCGACGTCATAAACCGGGTACTGCAGGCCGCCGATGCCGATCTGCCCAAGGCTGTCCCTGGGCTGCGCCGCGTAGAGCGACCCTCCGCCTGACACAAGCTTTGTCGCATCATCGAGAATCAGAAACAGGGCATAGGTTGCGATCAGGACCAGTGGCTCCGGGTAACCGTACAAGCGCCCCAGAATGCAGCGTTCGGTCAATAGACCGATCACAGCTCCAATTGCGACGGCAGCCGCAAGCGCCGCCACGAGTTGAATCCAGGTTGCCCAGCCAAGCGTCACCGACGCGCCGATCGCATAGACAGCTGCGTAGGCTCCCACCGAATAGAATGCTCCATGCGCGATGTTGAGTAGGCGAAGGACGCCAAAGACCAGGGTCAACCCGACCGCCACGAGGAAAAGCCAGGCGGCGAACGATGCAGCATCCACAACAACTGCACTGAGCGTACTCACGGAGTCATTCCGTGGGTAGGAGCGACCAGAGAGCGACAAATACGATCAAACCCGGCGCGCATCAGCACTTGGCTCCCTTGAATCCGGATTTGATCCAGTCAACGGCACGAACCCCGTTCGGCGGATTCACGCACTCCGCCGGGTAGACCTTGACCTCGGTGATGATGGCCTCGTTCCTGGCCTTGTCCCATCCGGAATAGACGCCATAGGCCGTCGCCTGGATCGCCTGGTGACCATCATTATTCGCCATGGTGGCCGGAAAGCCGCTTGCAGTATCGAAGGTCAGCCCCTTCAAGGCCGCGATCACAGCCTCAGTCTTTTGCCTGCCAGCGGCTCCGGCTGCGGCCTTCTCGTACGCCGCCTTGATACCGAATATTCCTTGCGCCGCAGCGTAGGCCCCGAAAGGCGGCATCCTGTTATACGTCTTGCCGTACTCCGCCTTGAACCAGGCCGACAACGGCGTTTTGCGGGCAAAGTAGCCATGCGGCCCCCGCGCACCGAAGATCGAGCCGACAATTGCTTTCTCGCCAAGATCGTCGATGATGCCAGTACCCATCGTCAGAACGAATTTCGATTTCTGATCGAGACCGCGGGTCGACGCCTGAAGCGCGAAGGCATCGGCGTCACCGCCCCAGAAGCTGGAAAACAAGGCTTCGGAAGGCGTGCCAAGCAGCGTGCTGATCTCGGCGCCATAATCGCTTGTCCCTAGCTTCGTGAACGACGCGGCGGGATATTGAATGTCCGGCTTGAGCGCGGACATCGCTGCCTTGAACTCGGTCCAGCTGTCCTGCCCCCATGAGTAGTCCTGATTGATGCCCGACACCGTCTTGATGCCCGGCATTTTCTCGAGAAGATATTTGGCGGCTGCAACCTGATCCATGGTGCCGGTCGGAGCCGTCCGCACCGAATACAGAGGTTCGGTGACGATGTCTTCGAACAGTTGCGGATTGCCGCAATGGAAGAAGTCCGTCAGAACCCGCAGTTCCTCCGCGACCGGCGCGATCGCATTGCAATCTCCGCTCGAATTGTAGCCGATCACCACGTCGACCTGTTCGCGTTCGACCAGGCGACGATACTCGGCCAGCTGTTTTTGCGCGCCGCCCGCTTCATCAACGAACACGGCCTGAATCGGAAGACCATTGATACCTGGTTTGTCGTAGGGAGCCGGTACTTTTCCTGCATTGAGGGCTTCGACGATCAGCTTGGCCCCATCCCGGGCATTCGATCCGTATGCTGCACCCGGTCCGGACAGGAAGAAGACGAAACCTATCTTCACTTGCTCCTGTGCCGCCGCGAAGCTCGGTAAAGTACCTGTCATGCAGGCCAACGCGGCCGCAGACATGATCGATTGTACGAGAGTCCTTTTCATCACGACCTCGATGAGCAACAGGAATTTCCTCGCGGAAGCCGCGAAAGCCACGCCGGAGGATGGGACGATTTCAACGCAGCTGCTTGGCGTCGAACCAGGAGAGAAGACCGGTATCGGGATGGCAGTTCAGATATTCAAAGGTGTGCCCGCCTTCCGGCAGGACGTAAACCTCGTGCCAGGTTCGGAGTTGATTGGCCGCACCGTAATGGCGATAGCGCCTGATCGCCGCTGAAAAGATCGCTGCGTGGCTGGCGTGGTTCTCGGACCAGTCCTCCAAGTGCTGTAACGAAAGAAAGTAGGCATGTGCATATTCGTCAGGCTCGAGATGGCCGCGTATATCGCTACTGCGTTGCCAGCGCATGGAGGCACATCCGCTTGGCAGCGCATTCCTCTCCAAATAGTCCATGCCGGCGCTCACCGGGCCCCGCAATTGCTCTTCGTAGTTGGCGTGCTGCTCCTGGTCCATAAAGCCCCAGCTTGATCCACCGCGGATAATGGCAATGTTCTTCGGCGAATGAACCGCCCAATGCTCGCCAAAGCCAATGCGGGTGGACTGTCGCCGCAGCGCCGTTCCAAACGTAGATTCGAGCTTGTCCTTTGCGGTCGCCAACAGCCGGTCCCGCATGGCACCGTAGTAGCCGCAGTAAGGCGTTGGATAGAGCGCGACCTCCGCGCTCGCGGAAACGCCGATCGGGAAGTCCAGCCAGAACAGGCTTTCTTGACGATCGCGCGGAACACGCAAGATTTCACGCCAGGTGCCAAATGGACCAGTAAGCCGCGCGGGGTCTTGCCACCAGCTTTCCGCCGCCTCATCGCGCATCCATCGTGCAAACCGCTCCTCGTTCACCCAATAAGCAGATACGAGATGGGTGGCCGTGCCGTAGAGCGTGCGGGACCGTGCGTGCTGGAGACAATTCGGACCGTCGGGATGGCTTGAAAGGAAGCGCTCGATCCACGAAAGCAAGGGATGATCATTCACGGCAGCATCGCTCGGCGCTTCAGCGCCGAATAGTGCCATTCGAAACTGCGATTGCCCCGGAGGCACTTGGAATGACCACCGCTGCACCGCAGGCTTGAAGTTTGGCGGCTTGCGGAGCGGCGTCACGCGCTCTGCGGGACTGAAGACCTCGGTCGGAGCCTCGGCAAGCACCCGCGCAACGGGGGTACGTGGTCGCCAATGATCGACAATGTCGGAAGCCACCATTCCTGGGCTCTCCTTCTGATTTGGTCACCGGCGAGAAAAGTCTCGCATAGCGATACGTGCATGTCTGCACCAAATACCGCACAGCCTTGTGCAGATTTTCGGCAACCGCAGGAGCCGCAGCAGCCCGACTTTCGCATCAGGACAACGGCCATCGGTACCGCCAACACGGCAGACGGCGCACTACCCGCTAAATCCCCCTATAAGGACAACAGAGCCCACGCGATCGCGGCAGAAGCCGCGTCGGTACGAGCTAAGGCCTATCTACCGATCGGCCGGTTACCAAAGGGGGAATGGCTCAGCGTAGGGCCATTCGCACGAGGCGCTGACCGGGAACATATTTGAGAATGTCCGTGGCGCCCGGATAGCGAACCAGGTCGGAGCCGTTGAGCACATAAAGATCGTCGGTATGTTTGCATCGCCATTCGCCATTGCCCGTCAGGGGAAGGTCGATATTTTCACCGAATGCGCTCACCCAGCCGACTTGGCGCGCCGGCGTTCCCACCATCTTTGACCAATCCTTCGTGCTCTTGGTCAGAGTCGCACCTGCGGCAAGAAAAGTGCCGACACCGCAGGTGATGTCAGGAACCACGGTCGAATTGGCGCCGAGGGTCGTTCCAGTCCTTACCAGCGTCTTCCTGAATACGGCGTGGCGATTTACCGCGGCTCGAGAGAAGGCAATGTGAGTAAACACCATGTAGGGAGCACAGAACACGAAGTCTTCAAGCTCCACGTGCGAGTAGATTGAAACCGAATTTCCGAGACGGCACGCATTTCCAACAATGGCATTTCGTTCGAGATAGGTGTTTTGACCGAGGCTACAGTTCTCGCCAATTACCGCGCCGGGCGCGACATGCGAGAAATACCATACTTTGGTGAAATCTCCGACCTTGGCACCGTCCTCAACGACCGCGGTCCGATGGACGAATGGCGCAGAACCATCTCTGGATGATGTCATCATGAAGATCCCTTTCCCTTTTCGGCTTTTGCCCATCCCAGCCGTACGATTACATCACCGGCAACGTGTCCGCTTGGCGAAGCCCTATATTAACAAATGCCCCTCAGAATCAAGCAGCAACAAAAACGAACAGACTCTGCAGCCTCGCGCGTGAGTTGCGATCCAGTCACTGGTTTTCATCCACGAGGTCATGTCGATCAACCACCTCGTCGCGTTCGCGACCGGCGTACGCTTCGCGATCGAGGCGATTGAAATGATTGAGATCGACGACAAGCTTGCCGTGCGGACCGGAATTGCAAGCGGCGAACATTGGTTTTCGATCCGCGGCTTCCGCCACACCGAGGGCAGCGAGTTCCGGTGTGCTGGACCGAGGTCTATATCAACAGGGAGTTTGCCGCGGGGGGCCGGTTATTGCAGCACCACAGAGGGCCGATCTTCCATTTGATCGAAGATCCGTTCGGCCAAAGCATCTTCGAAATTCACCAGGAGATCGCCACAGCTTTGATTTCGCCCGCCTGGCGAGCGGACTGAAAGTGAAAGCGGGAACGACAGCGCTCGAGGTGCAGCGTACCTACAAGTTGGCGAGCGGGAAGATCTCCCAGGTCGCCAACAATACGCACTCAACCTCGCGATTTCGCCATTCGGTGACGATGCGACGTGTGAGGGGATGATTTGCGGCTAAAGCTGGATGCATTCGCGTGGAGCTCATCGGCGCCCGTCTCAAGCTTTATACTAGGATCAGCATTTTCTTCCGACCCGATCGCGGCAAAACAAGGTCCTGAGAACAGATTTCCGACCAAGCCGATCTCGCCTTCCGATCGATCCGGATCCGGCCCTGTTCGCCTATCGCATGACGCGCCGGCCTGCTGGTCACCGATAGGCGATAGGCGTCAGTAGCGGGCCGCTAGT
>NZ_PSRR01000054.1 GCF_004296405.1 Bradyrhizobium sp. Leo170 | reverse complement strand
TGAGACTGCGTCTGTTCGGGATCCCCGTCGCCGCACCCTACAGACTGATCGACATGGCCAAGGACACCGTCGGCCTGATGGATGGGCTCGGGCTGAAGTCAGCGCATCTGGTCGGCGCCTCCATGGGCGGCATGATCGCGCAGGAAGTCGCGATCTCCTTTCCGCAGGCGGTGCGCTCGCTCACCTCGATCATGTCGACGACAGGCAATCCGAAGATCCCGCCGCCGACTCGCGAGGCCGGCGCGGTACTGATGGCGCTGCCGCCAAGGACGAAGGACGAATTTGTCGAGCGCTTCGCCAAGACCTGGAAGATCCTGCGCGTCGGTTCCTTCCCGGAGGACGAGGCGCTCGATCGTTCGCGGGCGCTGCGCACCTATGAACGCGGCCTCAATCCCGCCGGCGTCGGCCGCCAGCTCCGCGCCATTCTCGCCTCCGGTAGCCGCAAGCAACGCCTGAGCGCGGTGAAAGCGCCGACGCTCGTCATCCACGGCACCGTCGATCCGCTGGTGCACCCGGCCGGCGGCAAGGACACCGCGGCGTCGATCCCGGGCGCTAAGCTCCTGATGATCGACGGCATGGGCCACGCATTGCCGATCCCGATGTGGCCGGAGATCATCGACGCCATCGACCAGCACGCACATGGGGCTGCGGCAAAGGCGGCGTGACGTCGAACTCGTGCCGAACTTTGTAGGGTGGGCAAAGCGCAGCGTGCCCACCGTCCACGTTCCGCCCGCAATGGTGTGCACGCTTCGCTTTGCCCACCCTACAAGTCGCGGCTATCCGCCTGCCCAGACGTCGAGCACGTAGCGGTTCTTCGCGCCGAGGTCCTCGATCCAGCGCGTGGCCGCGTCGGCATTGTCACCGTTGTGCTCGCGATGGATCGACATCAAGGTCGCCTTGACGTCCGGCTCCATTTTACTGCCGTCGCCGCAGACATAGATGATCGCGCCCTTCCCGATCAGGTCCCAGACGCGGTTCTTCTGCGCGGCAACCAGGTCCTGCACGTAGGTCTTGGAGCCGTTGAGGCGCGAGAACGCGGTGTGCAGCTCAGTGACGCCATCGGCCGCGAACGCCTTCAGCTCATCGGCATAGATGAAATCCTGATCGGGATGGCGGCAGCCGAAGAACAGCATTGCCGGCCCGAGATTGGCGCCCTGCGACTTCCGATGCGCGCGCTCCTGCAGGAAGCCGCGGAACGGCGCCAGGCCCGTGCCGGGGCCGATCATGATCAGCGGCACCGACGCATCGTCCGGCAACCGGAAGCCGGCCTTGGTCTCGCGCACGGTGGCATGGATGGTGTCGCCGACGCGGCGGCCGGAAAGATAGTTCGAGCAGATACCCTTGTAGATGCCGCGGCCCGAACTTGCCGGCGCCTCCACCACGCCGACGGTGACGCTGCAGCGCGCGGGATCGCCTGACGGCGAGGACGAGATCGAATAGTAACGCGGCGCCAGCAGCGACAGCATTTCGAGATAGATGTGGAACGGCAATTCGCAGGCCGGATGTTCCTCCAGGAGATCGAACACCGATTTGCACTTGCCCATCACCTCGCTGCGATAACGGTCGCCGGATGCATCGTCGTCGCCGGCATAGGCGAGCAGCTTCGGCTTCGTGATCGGGCAGCGCGTATGCTCGGCCATGATCTGGATCTGCTTGCGGGTTGCGACCTGCTGCAGCTCCACGAATTCGGTGAGCAATCGCCCGACCGAGATCGCGTCGCCGACCGGCAACTGCGCGCGGCGGCCTTCCGCCACTTGCAGCCGGATCTGGTCCGCTGGCAGGAAGCCGAAGCGGCGCGCGACCTGGTCGACCAGCGTCGGATCGTTGCGCGGCACCACGCTCAAGTGATCGCCGACGCGGTAGGTGATGCCGGGCGGCAGTTGCACCTCGATGTGCCGCGTCGAACGCTCGGACGGATTGGCGCCGGACTTGTTCTGCAGTTCCGCATTCTCCAGCACCTTCATCGCAACCGCGCCGCCCTGCGCGACGATGGTGTTGACCGAGGTCGGCGCCACCGGCTCGACCGCATAGAGCGGCTCGTCCTCAGGTGTGCGGGTGAAATTCCAGTCGATCCCGAATTCCTTGGTCGCGACCTGCGCGGCAGCCGGAAACCATTTCTGAAACTGACCGTCGAGATCGGCGCGCGCATCGCCCTCGCCGCGCGGATAGACGGCGCGCGCGCGCCGTGCGCGGTGAGCTGCTCGTCGATCAACCGCGGCACCGACTGGTACGTCGCCGCCCAATCGCTGTTGCCGCAGCCGAACACCGCGTAGCGCACGCCGCCAAACGCGTCCTTCGGCAGATCGCTGCCGAGCCATTTGACGAACTCCGTCGCGTTGTCCGGCGGCGCGCCATTGTAGGAGGCGCAGATGATCAGGACGCCGCCATCCTTCGGCAGCTTGCCGACATAGTCGTCGAGCGGACCGAGCCTGGTGTCGAAGCCATTGACCTCGGCGAGATCGGCCATCCGCGTCGCCAGTTCCTCGGCCGAGCCGAGATTGGAGCCGTAGAGCACCAGCATCGGCGTGTTGTGCCCAAGACGCGGTTTTGGCCGCGGCGTCCTTGGCGCGGCCGATGCCGCCGCAGCCGCCCCAGCGAAGGCGCCGCGTTCCCTGTCCTCGCGCGTGCGCACCTTGATCTTGAAGCCCTCGGGCTTGATCGTCAGCGTTTCCTTCAGATGCATCTGGTAGCGATGAACGTCGATCAGCTTGAAGCGCTGTAGGATCATGCCGAGCGCGAGCGCCGCTTCATGCATCGCAAAGCCGCGGCCGATGCAGGCACGCTGGCCGTTGCCGAACGGCTTCCAGGCATTGATCGGCCGCTTGGCCTCGGCCTCGCGGCTGAAATTCTCGGGATCGAAGACGTCCGGATGCGGACCCCAGACACCGGGGTCGCGGTGCAGCGCCATCACGAGGACAGTGATGAAGGTATTCTTCTTCAGCTTGTATTTGCCGCCGATGGTCTCGTCCTGCAGCGGTGCGATGCCATAGGCCGGTGCCGGCGGCCATAGCCGCAGCGACTCTTTCAGGATTTGCGTGATGTAGGTGAGCTGGGTGACCTGCTGATAGGTCGGCTTGGCGTTGATATCGGGGCCGAGCACGCGGTCGACCTCTTCATACGCCTTCTTCAGCACCTCGGGGTGTTTCAACAGCGCATAGATCGTGCTCGACAGCAGGCCGCTCGTGGTCTCATGGCCCGCGATCAGGAATGTGTTGATCTGGTAGCGGATGTTGACGTCGTCGAGCTGCTCGCCGGTGACGCGGTCGACGCCGGTCATCATCGCGGCCAGCATGTCCTTCTGGCCCTCGCCGACATCGGCCTGGCTCCGCCTGCGCTCGGCGATGATCTCGTCGACCATCTTGTTCAAGAACGCGACGTCCTCAGTGAGCGTCTTGCACCGCTTCTGCATCCACAGCCGTTCCAGCGGCAGGCCGCGGGTCATCATGATGGTCTCGAGCGAGCGCACCAGCGACTCCACGAAGGGATGGTAGTCGCGGCGATAGAACGAATTGAAGCGGTAGTCGAAGCCGCAGAGCCCGATCGTGTCGAGTGTCAGCGCCGTCATGTCGTGGACGACGTCGATCTCCTCGTCGGCGTTGAGCCGCTCCCATTTCTTCACGAGCTGCTCGGCGATATCGACCATGCTCGGATGATAGGACTGCATGGCACGGTTGCCGAACGGCTGCAGCAGGATGTTGTGCGCCTTGCTCCAGTTCGGCTCCTTGGTGTCGGCGGTGAACAGGCCATCGCCGCCGACCGCGCGCACGCGCCGCAGCGAGCCGCGCACCGCCTTGTCGAAGCGTTTTTCGTCGGAGAGCTCGTCGACCAGATCGTGGCCGGAGACGATCACGAGCGGGGCGCCCATCATGTCGAGCCAGTAGATCGGTCCGAGCTCCTTGGCGAGCCGCACCAGATGCTGCACCGGCGCGGTCGAATCCAGCGACAGCATGTTGCCGACCACGGGCATGGTCGGCGGATGCGGGATCGGACTCAGTCGGTTGCCGGATGCCATGTGGGGAATGTCTCCTGATCTCGCCTCGATCTCATCCCGTCATTCCGGGGCGCGCAGAGCGCGAGCCCGGAATCCATCGGGCCGCATGCGCAGGCGGAGAAATGGATTCCGGGCTCGATGCTGGCGCATCGCCCCGGAATGACCGCGGCGCTCCTTTGCTCGCAGTGATACCTTCACCACCGCCGCCCCTCACCCAAACCGCCTTCTACGCCATTCGATCAACTTGGCGCTGACTTCTTCCGGCTTCTCCTGCTGCGTCCAATGGCCGCTGTCCCCGACCAGATACTTTTCGAGATCGGGAATCAGCTTCTCCATCCCGTCGGCCGACGACGGCGGCAGCACGGCGTCGTTCTCGGCCATGATCATCAGCGACGGCACCCGCACGGTGTGATCGAGCCCTTCGGAGCGTTGCCAGTTGCGCGACATGTTGCGGTACCAATTGATGCCGCCGGTGAAGCCGGTCTTGGTGAAGGCGTCGACGAACACCTGCTTCTCTTCCGGCGACAGGATCGGTGTGCGCGGATCGTGCGCGGCATCGTAATTCGCGATCATCTGCGGGAAAGCCAGGTTGAGCCGCGGCGATGCGCCGACGCCGGCCACGACCTCTTCGGCAGGAGCATCGGGCCGCCGCGCCGGCTTGCGCATGAATGCATCAAAGGTCTGCTCGACCCGGCTTCCAAAGATCTTGTCCGGCTCGTGCGCGGGATCCTGGAACTGGACGATATACATCTGCTCGCCGAACCGCTTGCGCAAAAGCTCGATCGGATCGGCCCAGGCACGGTTGGTATGCGGGGTATTGATGCCGACCACACCGGCGACACGGTCGGGATACCGAAGCGGCATCTGCCAGACGACGAAGCCGCCCCAGTCGTGACCGACGAAGATGGCCTTGTCGATCTGGAGATGATCGAGCAGGCCGACGAGATCGGCGGTCAGTTGCTCGATATCATAGGCCTCGACCGGCTCCGGCCGGTCGGTTACGCCATAGCCGCGCTGATCCGGCGCGATCGCGCGGATGCCGGCTTCGCTCAGCGCCTTGATCTGGTGGCGCCAGGAGAAGGCGAGCTCCGGCCAGCCGTGGCAGAGCACCATCGGCGGCTTGTCGGTCTTGGGTCCGGCGTCATAGAAGCCCATGCGGATGCCGTTGGTCTGGGCGAATTGCAGCGGGGGCATTTCCATCATCGAGACAATCCTTATTCAGCGGCGCTCTTGGTCTCGGCTGGAGGCGGCATGAACGCCGCCTCCAGCGCCTCGAATTCGGGTGGCAGCATGTCGCACAAAACCTGCACATGCGGAATGATATTGGCCCCGGCGACGAAGCCGAAATCGAGCTGGTCGCGATAGCTCTGCACGGTGATGTTGAGCGCAAGGCCGTGGGTCGCGATCGACACCGGGAAGATATGCAGCAGTTCCGCACCGGCCGCATAGAGCGTCTGTCTTGGCCCCGGCACATTGGAGACGGTGATGTTCGCCGCGGGCGGCAGCACGTTCGACAGGTCCGAGCGGCTGTAGAGCAGCGCCAGGATCTGCACCAGGATCGGCGCGCCCAGCATCGAGACGTTGGAGACCTGCGGCATGAAAGCCCGCAGCGGGTGCGACATCTCCTTCGCCTTGGTGGATTGCGCGATGATCGCTTCCAGCCGCGCCTTGGGATCCTCGATGTTGGTCGCGATCGAGCAGATCATGCCGAACACCTGGTTGTTCGACTCGGTATTGCCTTCCTCACGCAGCGAGATCGGCACCGCTGCGGTCAGCGACTTGTTCGGCAGCGCGCCCTGGCTGATCAAATGGCGGCGCACCACGCCGGAGGCGAGCGCCAGCACGACGTCGTTGAGCTTGCCTCCGGCCGCCTTTGCCACCGCCTTGGCGCGCGACAGCGAGACCGACGTGCCGGCGAAGCTGCGCTCCGAGGAGATCGCCTTGTTCAGGATGGTCGGCGGCGACACCATGCTGGCGAGGCTTTCGCGCGATTTCGGATCCGAGACCTTTGTCATGACCTCCGACACGCTTTTCAGCATTGCCGGCACGCTGCTTGCGAACTTGATCGCGTTCTCGATCTGGAACATGGCGTTGTCGAACAGGATCGAGCCCAGATCGCTCTTGCCCGAGCGCGGCAGCTCGATCGTCCTTGGCGGCGCCGCGGCATCGAACGGCTGGGTCCAGAGCTGCTGATAGGAATCGATCAGGTTCGCCGCGATGTCGCGCGGTTCCTGCGCGACCTTCCGCGCGGTCGGCGGGTCGACCTTCCTCGGGATCGGCGAGATGTCGTAGATCATGCTGGTGAGCGCAGCACCCGCGCCGCCATCGATGCAGGCATGATGCATCTTGGAATAGAGACCGATCTCGTTGTTCTGCATGCCCTCGAAGACGTAGAACTCCCACAAGGGCCGGGCGCGATTGAGCAGCTTCGCGTGGATCCAGCCGACGAGGCGCTCCAGCGTGGCGCGGTCATGAGGCGCCGGCAGGCTGCCGCGGAAGATGTGGCGGTCGATGTCGAACTGATCGTCCTCCACCCAGGAAGGGTGGTCGATGTCGAGCGGCGCCTTCTCCAGGCGCGATTTCAGGATCGGCGCGATGTGCAATCGCGAGGCGATCATCGCCTTGAAGTCTTCGAAAAAGTCGCCCTTGTAGTCGTCGGGCAATCGGAAGATCGCCATGCTCCCGACATGCATCGGCATTTCCGGCGTTTCCAGATAGAGAAACGACGCGTCCAGCGACGACAGTTTCTTGGCGTCGGCCATGGCTTCCTCCCGGTGATTGTCGTGCGGCGCCTTGATGGCGCTCTCATTCGGACGGCCGCTTGCTGCGGCGTCGATCAGGATTGTGCCTGTTCCGGGGGTGGATAGGCAATGGCAAAGGGGCCGGACCGATCAAAATGCCTGAACTCGCCCTCCGCCTGCGCCAGGCGGTCGGCGACCGCCCAGAGCGCCGCGGGATTGACGCCGAGCCCGATATGGCTCGCGAGCAGCACCTCGATATTTTCGGCCGTTGCCGACGGGCGCTGCACGCTGGTTCGCCAGTTCACGATGCCGTCGGCGCGCGAGTAGATCGAGGTGGCCGGCACCGGCATGTCACCGGCGATCGCCTGCCGGACCTCGGGAATGTCATCCACGCCCTCGCCTGTCAGCGCCTCGTAGAGCCGCGTCGCGTTGGTGGCGCGGATATCGCCGGCAAAGGGGCTGGCGAGCGTGATGACGGAGCGCACCATCTCCGGCGCGTTCAGCGCCAAGTCACGCGCATAGACGCCGCCAAGGCTCCAGCCGACGATGCTCACCTTGCGCCCGGTGGAGTCGCTGATCCGCTGCAACAGATCGCGCAGCGACGCGCGCATCCGCCTGAGGCCGCCGACATTGCGGCCCAGGCTCCAGGCATAGGTGTCATAGCCGAGCGCCTTCAGGTACCGCCGCATCGGCGCCATCGACAGGTCGCTCGCCAGGAAACCCGGCAGCGTCAGCACCGGATGGCCGTCCCCTTTCGGCGCGCGCATCAAGAGCGGCAGCAGCAGGAGGCTCGAATTGAACTCGAACAGGCCCCTGCCCTCGGCCAGCATCAGACAGATGTTCGGTGGACGCAGCCGGCGTTCGCTCTCCTCACGGCTGCCATCCACGGCCGTCATCTATTTCCTGTCCTTCTTCGAGGTGCTGCCGAGGCCGGCCATCGCCACGAACATGTCTTGGAAACGCTCGGCCAGTTTGGGATCGAGCCAGCTCTGCATCAAAGCTTCCGGCGAGACTTTCTCGATGTTCGAGGTCATCTGCTGCTGCAGCTTTTCCATGACCGCCGTCTGCATCGGCGCGACATCTGGCAGGCCGAAGAACTGCCGGGCTTCGAGCGGCGTGCAATCTATTTCGACGTTGACCTTCATGACCGCTCCTCAATGCAGTTGACGCATGAACATGACCCGGGAATCGATTCTTCGAACGGATCATGCCGTGGTGCAGTATCGCCGCGAGAGGGCTCGTCGCGCAAGCGGGACGATGGTGGCAGGCGGCAGGCATCGCCCGCCAGGGTCAACCAAAGCGCTCCACCGCAAACGGCTTCGCATCCGCAAACGGCGTCTCGCCGGTCATCATCTCCGCAAGCAGCCGGCCGCTCACGGGCCCGAGCGTCAATCCGTGGTGCTGATGGCCGAAATCGAACCAGAGCCCGGGGTGGCGCGGCGCCTTGCCGATCACCGGCAGCATGTCGGGCAGGCAGGGCCGCGCGCCCTTCCAGGGCTTGGCCTCCACCGGATCGCCGAGCGGGAACAGGTTGCGCGCCCGCGGCACCGCCCGCTCGACCTGCACCGGGGACGCCGGTGCGTCGCGATGGGCGAACTCGACGCCGGTGGTCAGCCGGATGCCGCGGTTCATCGGCGCCAGACAATAACCGAGATCGGAATCGAGCACAGGATGATTGAGCACGGCATTGCCGCCCGGCTTCAGGTGCAAATGATAGCCGCGCTTGACCTGAAGCGGGATCGAATAGCCGAGCGGGCCGAATACCTGGTCGGACCACGGGCCCATCGCGACCACCACCTCGCGGGCAGTCACACTGCCCTCGCTGATTGCCACGCGCCATCGTCCGCCGGATTGTTCGAGCGTGCGGGCGTCGCCGACAAAGAAACGGCCGCTCCTGCGGCCGAACAGCGCGGCATAGGCCTTTGCCAACCCGCCGGGATCGGCGACCGAGCCCGGCGCCGGCGAATATACTGCGCCAGCGAAGTCACCCGACAGGTTCGGCTCGCGCGCGGCGATGCCCTTGGCATCGAGGACTTCGTTGGTGACGCCATATTGCTTCGCACGCTCAGTATCGCGCACGGCCTTGGCGAAGGTCGCTTTGCTGCGATAGAGTTTGATCCAGCCGGTCTTGCGCAGCAATTCCGGGACGCCGGCTTCTGCAATCAACGCCTCGTGCTCGATCAGGCTCTGCCGGATCAGCGGCATCTCGGCGAGCGCGCTGTGCAACGCACCCTCAGCCGAGGAGGCAAAATAATAGCGCGCGAGCCATGGCAGGAAGATCGGCAGGTCGGCGACGCGGTAGCGCACCTGCGGCGCGCGGTTCAGCGCATAGCGGAGGAGCTCGCCGAAATCCCGCGGGAACATGTAAGGAAAAACCGAGGCGCATTCGATGATGCCGGTGTTGCCGTAACTCGTCTCCTCGCCAGCGGCATCGTGCCGGTCGACCAGGACGACATCGCGGCCTCGTTTTTGCAGATGCAAGGCGGCACCGACACCGACCATGCCAGCCCCCAGGACAATGACGTCGGCCCTTAGTTCCGCCATCCTTACTCCGAAAGTTCAATGTCACGCGCACGCCCGACCAGCGAGCGTCAAGCTAATCATTGCGGCACGGCTGCGCAAACTCATCTCATCTTCTACGGGAAATCGCGCTTGCGCACCCGGTAAACTTTGGCAACATTGGCATGCAATATCCTACCAACAGTGCGCATCGCGGGACCAAGACGGGGAACAGGTTCAAATGTCGGTACGTCATCATCTGCTTGCGGCAATAAGTCTTGCCATCGTTGCGACGACGACACCTGTTTCGGCCCAGACGCTGCGCTACGCCAATCAGGGCGATCTCAAATCGCTGGATCCGCATACGCTGAACGAGACGACCACCCATGCCCATCTCGGCCAGGTCTATGAAGGTCTCACCGCGCGCGACAAGGATCTGAAGATCATCCCGGCGCTCGCCGAAAGCTGGGAGACGCCGGAGCCGACCCGTTGGCGCTTTCATCTGCGCAAGAACGTGAAATTCCAGAACGGCGACCCCTTCACCGCCGACGACGTGGTGTTTTCTGCCGACCGCGTCCGCGCCAAGGGCTCCAATCTGCAGACCCGCATTCCCGCCGACGCCAAGGTCGTCAAGGTCGACGACTACACCGTCGATTTCATCCTGACCTCGCCCAATCCCATCCTGAATTCGCAATGGGATACCTGGTACATCATGGACAAGAAGTGGGCCGAGGCGAACAACGCCACACAGCCCACGCCGGCATCAGCCACAACGCCGAGCTTTGCCTCGCTCAACGCCAACGGCACCGGGCCTTTCATGATCGAAAGCCATCAGCCCGGCGTGAAGACGGTGTTCAAGGTCAATCCGAACTGGTGGCAGAAGCCCGAACACAATTTGAAGGAAATTGTCTTCACCCCGATCGCCTCCGATGCGACCCGCGTCGCCGCACTGCTCTCGGGCGAGGTCGACATCATCGAACCGGTTCCGATCCAGGACATCTCGCGCGTCGATTCCAGTCCGAACGCGCAGGTGCTGAAGGGACCGGAGATCCGCACCATTTTCCTCGGCATGGACCAGAGCCGCGATGAACTGCTCTACTCCAACATCAAGGGCAAGAACCCGTTCAAGGATGTGCGCGTCCGCGAAGCCTTCTACAAGGCGATCGATATCGAACTGATCAAGAACCGCGTGATGCGCGGGCTCTCGACGCCGTCAGCACTGATGGTCGCGCCGCAATTGTACCCGCCGTCGAAGGATTTCACCCGTCCAAAATTCGATCCCGACGGCGCCAAGAAGCTCCTGACCGCAGCCGGCTATCCTGACGGCTTCGAAGTCACCATGGATTGCCCGAACGACCGCTATGTCAACGACGCCGCGATCTGTCAGGCTGTGGTCGGCATGCTCGCCCGCATCGGCGTGAAGGTGAACCTGCTGGCGCAGCCGAAAGCTCAGTATTTTGCAAAAATTCTGAAGCCCGGCGGCTACCAGACCTCGTTCTACATGCTGGGATGGACGCCCGGCACGCTCGACTCGCACAACGTGATGTATGACATCATGGGCTGCCGCGACGATCCGAAATCGGCACGCGGGGAGACCAATCTCGGCGGCTACTGCAACAAGGAATTCGATGACATCGCCGACAAGGTGCTGCAGGAGACCGACACCGCCAAGCGCGACCAGTTGATCAAGGCCGGCTTCGAGATCGCGATGAAGGACTGGGCCTACATCCCGCTGCATCAGCAGGCGCTGGCCTGGGGCGTCTCGAAGAAATTGAAAGTGGTGCAGCGCCCGGACAACCAGGTGCTGCCCTACTGGATGGTCAAATCGGAATAAAGCTTCGTCACTCCAAGGTCCCGGCAGCCCCGCGCTTCCGGGACCTTTTGCTTAGTGGCGGGAAATCGCCAACGCTTCGGGTGAAGGAAGAGATGCTCGCTTTCACGCTTCGCCGCGCCGTTCAAGCCATCGGGGTAATGATCGCCGTCGGGATCATCGCCTTCGCGATGTTCCGCTTCGCCGGCGACCCCGTCAGCCAGATTGTCTCGATCGACACGCCGGCGGCCGAGCGCGAGGCGGTGCGCAAATCGCTCGGGCTCGATGATCCCGTGCTGATCCAGTTCGCGCGCTATTTCGTCAACGCCGCGCAGTTCAAGTTCGGCGTCTCCTATCAGTTCCGGCAGCCGGTCTCGACGCTGCTCGCCGAGCGGCTGCCGGCGACGCTGGAGCTTGCGATCTGCGCCACGATCTTCGCGATGGTGTTCGGCATCCTTATGGGCGTCTATGCCGCGCTCAGGCGCGACACCCTGCTTGCCAAACTATGCCAGGCGGTCTCGCTGATCGGCATCTCGCTGCCGACCTTCCTGATCGGCATCCTCCTGATCTACCTGTTCGCAGTGACGCTGGGCTGGCTGCCTTCATTCGGCCGCGGAGAAATGGTGCGGATCGGCTGGTGGACGACCGGCCTGCTCACGGTGTCCGGCCTCAAGGCGCTGATCATGCCCTCGATCACGCTCGGCCTGTTCCAGATGACGCTGATCATGCGGCTGGTGCGCGCGGAGATGCTGGAAGTGCTGCGCACCGACTATATCCGCTTCGCCCGCGCCCGTGGACTGACCACGCGCGCGATCCATTTCGGCCACGCGCTGAAGAACACGCTGGTTCCCGTCATCACCGTAGCCGGCCTGCAGTTTGGCTCGGTTATTGCATTCTCGATCATCACCGAATCCGTGTTCCAGTGGCCGGGCATGGGATTGATGTTCGTGCAGGCGGTGCAAAACGTCGATATCCCGATCATGGCGGCGTATCTTCTGATGGTCTCGCTGATCTTCGTCACCATCAACCTGGTGGTCGACATTCTCTACACCATCGTCGACCCGCGCCTGCGCGCCACCGTTAGCCGACCGGCCTGAGGCAGAAGAATGTCCGACGGCGTTGTTCAGCAACACACCAAAACCGCGCATTCCGGCGTGGGCTGGTTCCGACGCGCCGTCGACAGCGACCTGTTCTATTCCTTCCGCCGCTCGAAGCTGACGATGCTGGCGGCCGCGGTCACCGTGCTGTTCTTCCTGCTCGCGATCCTTGCTTCCGTGCTCGCCGTGCAGAACCCGTTCGACCCGGCGCAGCTCCAATTGATGAACTCACGCATCTCGCCGCTCTGGACCGCCGACGGCCAGAGCCCGTTCTTGCTCGGCACCGACGAACAGGGCCGCGATGTGTTCTCCGCCATTCTCTATGGCTTGAGGATTTCGCTTATCGTCGGCGTGCTCGGCGTCGTCTTCGCCGGCGCAATCGGGATCACGCTCGGGCTGATCGCGGGTTATCTCGGCGGCGCCGTCGACGCCGTGATCATGCGGATCGCCGACGTGCAGCTCACCTTCCCGGCGATCCTGATCGCGCTGATCGTCAACGGCGTCGCCAAATCCGTGTTCGGCAACCGGCTCGATCCGACGAGCATGCTCGCCGTGCTCGTCGTCGCGATCGGCCTAAGCTTCTGGGTGCAATATGCCCGCTCCGTGCGCGGCTCGGTCATGGTGGAGAAGAACAAGGATTATGTCGCCGCCGCGCAACTGATCGGCCTGCCCGCGCCCAAGATCATGCTGCGCCACGTGCTGCCCAACACGATGGGCCCGATCCTCGTCATCGCCACCATCAACCTGGCGCTCGCGATCATCACCGAGGCGACGCTGTCATTCTTGGGCTCAGGCATGCCCGACACCATGCCCTCGCTCGGAACGTTGATCCGGATCGGTAACAACTATCTCTTCGCCGGCGAATGGTGGATCGTCGCCTTCCCCGGCATTGCGCTGGCCGGCTTGATCCTCTCGATCAACCTGCTCGGCGACTGGCTGCGCGACGCGCTCAATCCGAAGCTCCGATGACCGTGCCTGTCCTCTCCGTGCGTGACCTGAAGGTGGAGTTCGTCACCCGCCGCGCGACGTTGCGCGCGATCGACGGCGTCTCCTTCGACATCGCCAAGGGCGAGGTGCTGGGCGTGGTCGGCGAATCCGGCGCCGGCAAGTCGGTCACGGGCCTTGCCGTCATCGGCCTGATCGATCCGCCCGGCCGCATCTCCGGCGGCGAGATACATCTCTCGGGCATGCGCATCGATCACTTGCCACCGGAGGAGATCCGGCGCGTGCGGGGCAAGCGCATCGGCATGATCTTCCAGGATCCGCTGACGAGCCTCAACCCGCTCTATCGGATCGGCGACCAGATCGTCGAGACCATCCGCACCCACACCAACCTCTCCGAAAGCGCCGCGCGCAAGCGCGCCGTCGACCTGCTCGCCGAGGCCGGCATCCCCGCGCCGGAAAAACGTGTCGACGGCTATCCGCATGAATTTTCCGGCGGCATGCGCCAGCGCGTGGTGATCGCGCTCGCGATCTGCGCCGAGCCGGAACTGATCATCGCGGATGAGCCGACGACCGCGCTCGACGTTTCCGTGCAGGCGCAGATCATCGCACTGATCAAGCGGCTCGGCCGCGACCATGGCACGGCCGTGATGCTGGTGACCCACGACATGGGTGTGATCGCCGAGACCTGCGATCGCGTCGCGGTGATGTATTCCGGCCGCATCGCCGAGATCGGCCCGGTGCAGGACGTCGTGCGCAACCCACTGCATCCCTACGCCAAGGGCCTGATGGGCGCGATCCCGACGCTTGCCGGCGAGGACAGGCGATTGGTGCAGATTCCCGGCTCCATGCCGCGATTGTCGGCGATTCCGCCGGGCTGCCCGTTCAACCCGCGCTGCGCTTTTGCCTTCGACCGCTGCCGGGTCGAGCGTCCCGAACCGACCCGCCAAGGCGCGCAGGCCGTCGCCTGCCATCTCTACGACCACGCCGCGAAGGAGAGTGCGGCATGACATCGTTCATCGAGGTCAAGAATCTCCGGCGCGTGTTCGACGTGTCAAAGCCGTGGCTCAACCGCGTGCTCGAAGGCGGCCATCTCGAATTCCTCAGGGCGGTCGACGGCGTCACCTTCGATATCCGCAAAGGCGAAACCTTTGCGCTGGTCGGCGAATCCGGCTCCGGCAAGACCACGGTGGCGCGGATGGTGGTCGGGCTGTTGCCGCCGAGCTCGGGCGAGGTCGTGATCGACGGCGTCTCGATGACCGATCCGAGGCAGGCGCAGGCGCGCCAGCGCTTGCGCCGGCGCATCCAGATGATCTTCCAGGATCCCTATGCGAGCCTCAATCCGCGCTTCCGGGTCGATGCCATCGTCTCGGAGCCGATCCGCGCCTTCGACCTGATCCAGGGTGAACGCGACATCCGCGCCCGCGTCGGCGAGTTGCTGTCGCTGGTCGGGCTGCATGCCGATGACGGCCTGAAATACCCGCACGAATTCTCCGGCGGCCAGCGCCAGCGCATTGCGATCGCCCGCGCGCTCGCATCAGAAGCCGAGTTCATCGTCTGCGACGAGCCGACCTCGGCACTCGACGTCTCCGTGCAGGCGCAGATCCTCAACCTGATGCGCGACCTGCAGGACAAGTTCGGCCTCACCTACCTCTTCATCAGCCACAATCTTGCCGTCGTGCGCCACATGGCGAGCCGGATCGGCGTGATGTATCTCGGCCGCATCGTGGAGGTCGCGGAGGGCCGCGCGCTGTTCAATCATCCGCGCATGCCCTACACCAAGATGCTGCTTGGCGCGGTCCCTGATCTCGGCATGAGCGGCCGCCAGCGCATTCCCGTCAAAGGCGAAATCCCGAACCCGATCAATCCGCCGCCGGGATGCGCCTTCAACCCGCGCTGCCCGCTCGCGTTCGATTTATGCCGCCAAAAGGCGCCGGAGCTGATCGACGGCGTCGCCTGCCATGCCGTCAACTCCCCGGCCGAGGCTGCCGCGCCCGCGTGATCACATGGATGCGAGGTAGCCATGCCGGCCGCGCCGTTGGCAGCAGCGTCCGCCTGTGATCAAGTGCGCCCGCACAAAAAACAACTGGTGGCGAGCCATGGGCAACATCAATCCTGATCCGTTCACGACCCGTCCCGAGATCGAAGGCACGTTCGGCGTCGTCACCTCGACGCATTGGATCGCGACCGCGGTCGGTATGGCCACGCTGGAAAAAGGCGGCAACGCCTTCGACGCCGGCGTCGCCACCGCCTTCACGCTGCAGGTGGTCGAGCCGCACCTGAACGGTCCAGGCGGCGACGTACCGGTCATCGTCCATGACGTGAAGCGCGGCAAGACCGAGGTGATTTGCGGCCAGGGTCCCGCGCCGGCGAAGGCGACGATCGCGCATTATCGCAGCGAAGGGCTGGAGATGGTGCCCGGCACCGGCCTGCTCGCCGCCTGTGTGCCCGGCACGTTCGAGTCCTGGATGCTGCTGCTGCGCGATTACGGCACGCTCAAGCTACGCGACGTGCTCGAGCCCGCGATCGCCTATGCCGGCGAAGGCTTTCCGCTGGTCGAACGCGCCTCCGCCACCATCAAGATCGTGGAGCAATTGTTCCGGAAATACTGGACGACCTCGGCCGAGGTCTATCTGCCCAACAACGAGGTGCCCAAGCCCGGCACGATCTTCACTAACAAGCGCCTTTCGGAAACTTACGCCCGCATCCTGAAAGAAGCGGAAAGCGCCGGCAGCGACCGCGTCGCACAGATCGAGCGCGCGCGCCAGGCGTGGTCGAAGGGCTTTGTCGCCGAGGCGATCGACAAATTCTGCCGCACCCAGGAAGTGATGGACGTCTCCGGCTCGCCGCATCGCGGCGTGCTCTCGGCCGACGACATGGCACGCTGGCAGCCCACGATCGAAGCGCCCCTGACCTACGATTACGCCCGCTACACCGTGTGCAAGGCCGGCGTCTGGAGCCAGGGCCCGGTGATGCTGCAGCAACTCGCTTTGCTGAAGGGTTTTGACCTCGACGGCCTCGATCCCACCAGCGCCGATTTCATCCATCTGCAGATCGAATGCGCCAAGCTCGCTTACGCCGACCGCGAGACATTCTACGGCGATCCGAACTTCACGGATATCCCGATCGAAACGCTGCTCTCGGATGCCTATAACGACGAGCGCCGCAAGCTGATCTCGAAGGACAAGGCTTCGCTCGACTTCATCCCCGGCTCGGTCGAAGGCTTTGGCGCGGTGGTGAAGCTGCGCCGCGCCGAGGGCCATCGCGAGGCGGTCGGTGCGATGGGCGCGGGCGAGCCCACCGTCGGCCGTTTTGGCGAGGTGCGCGGCGACACCGTGCATTTCGACATCATCGACAAGGCCGGCAACATGATCTCGGCGACGCCCTCCGGCGGCTGGCTGCAGTCCTCGCCTGTTATCCCCGAGCTCGGCTTCTGCCTCGGCAGCCGCGCGCAGATGTTCTGGCTCGAGGAGAATCACCCCGCCGCGCTTGCGCCGGGCAAGCGCCCACGCACCACGCTCTCGCCCACCATGGCGCTGCGCGACGGCGAGCCCTATCTGGCCTGGGGCTCGCCGGGCGGCGACCAGCAGGACCAATGGATCACGCAGTTCTTCCTCCGCCACGTCCATGCCAAGCTGAACCTGCAGGAGGCGATCGACGCGCCGGCCTGGCATTCCGAGCATTTCCCGATCTCGTTCTGGCCACGCACCGCGCGCCCGGGCGTGCTCGTCGTCGAAGGTCGCGTGCCCAAGGCGAGCATCGACGAGTTGCAGCGTCGCGGCCACATCGTCGAGGTCGGGCCTGACTGGTCGGAGGGACGGCTGACGGCGGCTTCGCGCGTGGGGCGCAAGCGCCGCGCCGCCGCCAACCCGCGCGGCATGCAGGGCTACGCCGCTGGAAGGTAAGGGGCGCTCACGCCTCACTGCGCGTCATTGCGAGGAGCAAAGCGACGAAGCAATCCATGCCTCCACGAGCGGCGAGATAGATTGCTTCGCTCCGCTCGCAATGACGGGGAGAGAGACGCGCTTTTAGATTACCAGCTCCCGCAGCACGCGGCGGCAATCCATCTCGTATTCGAGATCGACCACCGGCGGCCGGGCAAAATGCCAGGTCAGGCCGGAGCGGGTGGCGCCGCGGCGCACCAGCTCGTCGGCGAGATGCGGATGGAAATCGTGCACGGTGTAGACCTGCGCGCCGGTGGTGTCCCGCCAGGTGAAGCCGAATTCGGCGAGCCGCCGCTCCATCTCGCCCACGGTGAAGCGCACCTTCTCCTGCCAGGCTTCCGGGCTCATGTCGCGATAGCGGACGATGCGCTCGGGATAGCTGCCGGCACCGCCGCGCGCCTCGGCGCCACCGGCGATCACGAAGGACGGTGAGCTCCCCGTGCTCGGGCGCGTGAAGGAGAATGCATAGAATGAGGGCTCGGCGGGCGGATCGATTTCGGGACAGACATTGCTGCGCGCCACCGGATTGGTGGTGCCATCGAACAGCCCCCACTCCGCGAGCGTCTTCACATAATGCTCGTTGAAGGCGCGAAAGCCCTGCTCTGAGACCGCCGCCGGCGAACGTAACTCGCAGGCGCAGAACGAGGTCAACGGCCGTTCCGCCGCCTGGATATGGCTTGCGATCCGCGCAAAGCCTTCGGCAAGCGGCACCAGCCTGTCAAAGCGCACGCGCTCGACTTCAAAGCCCGGATTGGCGGCCGCGCCGCTCGAATACTGGAACACGGCTGGAATGAAACGATAATTGCCGGGCGCGAAATCGCTCACCATGTCTGTTTCCCCGAATCTTGTCGTTCTAGTTGCATTGACTGTAGCCCGGATGGAGCGAAGCGAAATCCGGGGATCACGCGATGCATCCGATCGAGTCCCGGATTGCGCTTCGCTCCATCCGGGCTACCTCATCATGCTTTCCGGAAAACCAAAAGGGCGACAACGGTAGGACCGTCGCCGCCCTTTCGCTGAGACTTTGGGGCCAAGAAGTCTCAGGTAGGCTTGAGCGCTCCGCCATCGCCGAGCTCGTAGTCGGCGATCTGCTTGTTGCGCTCCGAAGTCGCTTTCGCCCGGTGATCGGTGGCGATCGTCACGTAGACCGCGGGCAGCACGAACAGCGTGAACAGCGTGCCGATCAGCATGCCCGCAACCACGACCAGGCCGATCGAGAACCGGCTGGCAGCGCCAGCGCCCGATGCGGTCAAGAGCGGGATCAGGCCGGTGACCATCGCCGCCGTCGTCATCAGGATCGGACGCAAGCGGATGCGGGCTGACATCTCGATGGCCGAGCGGCGGTCAAGCCCCTCGTTGAGCTGCAGCTCGTTGGCGAACTCCACCATCAGGATCCCGTGCTTGGTGATGAGGCCGACCAGCGTCAGCAACCCAACCTGGGTGTAGATGTTCATGGTCGCCACGCCGAAGAACAGCGGGATCAGGGCGCCGACGATCGCCATGGGCACCGAGACCATGATGACCAGCGGGTCGCGCAAGCTCTCGAACTGCGCCGCCAGCACCAGGAAGATGATGATCACGGCGAACGCGAAGGTGATGACGAGCTGGTTGCCCTCCTGCACATATTGCCGCGAGTCCGCCAGATAGTCATGGCCGAAGCCGGCCGGCAGCTTCTTCGCCTCGCCTTCGAGGAACTCGACCGCCTGGCCAACCGTCACGCCCGGCATCGGCACCGCTGAGAACGTCGCCGAGTTGAGCTGGTTGTAGTGCGTCAGCGCGTTCGGATCGGTGCCCGTCTCGATCGAGACGACGGTCGAGATCGGCACCAACTGCCCGGTGTTGGTCGGCACGTAGTAACCACCGAGCGCCTCCGGCGACAGGCGGACGGCACGCGGCACCTGCGGGATCACCTGGTAGGAACGTCCCTCCAGGTTGAAGCGGTTGACATAGTTGCCGCCGAGCAGCGTGGCCAGCGTGGCGCCAACCTGCTGCATGTTGATGCCGAGGTCGCTTGCCTTGGAGCGGTCGACGCGGACGCGCACCACCGGCTGGTTGAAATCGAGATCGCTGTCGCTGACGATGAACATGCCGCTCTTGCGCGCGGCGGCCTTCAATTTCTCCATCTGCTCATAGATGGCCTGGAAGCTGACGGTCGAATTGATCACCATCTGCACCGGCAGGCCGCCCGGACCACCTGGCAACGGCGGCAGGTTGAAGGCGAAGGCGTTGACGCCTTCGATCTTTGACAGTTCCGCCTGCACCAGCGGCTTCAACGCAATGGCCGAACGCTTGCGCTCATCCCACGGGGTGAGCAGCATGCCGGCGATGCCGCTTTGCGCACTCGGCGTGCCGTTCAGAATAAAGCGCAGATCCGTCTCCGGAAACTTCTGGAACACCTTGTCCATCTTCTCGCCGTAGAAGTCGACGTAGTCGATGTTGGCGTATTTCGGCGCCTTGGTCAGCGCGAACACGATGCCCTGGTCCTCTTCGGGCGCCAGCTCCTTCATCGTGTGCATGTAGAGGAAGCCGACGAGGCCGAGCATGGTCAGCGCGAACAAGCCGGTGATCGGCCGGTAGTCGAGCGAGCGGTCGAGCTTGCGGCCGTACCAGCGCGTCAATGAACCGAACACGCGGTTGACCGCCCGCGCGAAACGTCCTTCCTCGGTGTTCTTCAGGAGCACCGAGCACATCATCGGCGACAGCGTCAGCGCGATCACGCCCGACACGATCACCGAGCCCGCCAGCGTGAAGGCGAATTCGCGGAACAGCGCACCGGTGAGACCGCCAAGGAAGCCGATCGGCGCGTACACCGCGGCGAGCGTGATGGTCATGGAGATGACCGGACCCACGATCTCGCGCGCGCCGATCAATGAGGCTTGTACCGGCGTCTTGCCCTCCTCAAGATGGCGGTGGATGTTCTCCACCACCACGATGGCATCGTCGACCACGAGACCGATCGCGAGCACCATCGCAAGCAGGGTCAGGAGGTTGATGCTGAAGCCCATGACCAGCATCAGGCTGCAGACACCGATCAGCGACAACGGGATCGTGACCACGGGGATGATGACCGACCGGATCGAGGCCAGGAATAGGAAGATCACCACGATAACGATCACGACGGCTTCGCCGAGCGTCTTCTCCACCTCGTCGATCGACGATTGAATGAACTTGGTGGAATCGTAGGCCACCTTCATCTTCAACGACGGCGGCAGGTTGCGCTCGAGTTCCGGGAACAGGGCGCGGACGCCCTTCACAAGGGTCAGCGGGTTACCTTGCGGGGTCGCGTTGATGCCGATGAAGATCGCATGCTCGCTATTGAACGCGACGCTCGCGTCCGTGCTTTGCGCGGCAAGCTCGACTTGCGCGATATCCTCCATCCGGACGAAACCGCCCTCCCTCGACTTCACGATCATGCGCTTGAACTCATCGATGTTGCGCAGGTCGGTGTTGGTCGAGACGTTGGAGACGATGTAGTAGCCCTTGGACTGGCCGGCGGCAGCCTGGAAGTTGTTGGATGCAATCGCCTGCGCAACATCCGTGGGCGACACGCCGCGCCCCGCCATCTTGATCGGGTCGAGCCACAATCGCATCGCAAAAGTCTGGCCACCGAGGATGTCGGCGGAAGCCACGCCGTCAACCGTCGACAGCAACGGCTGGACCACGCGCGTGAGGTAATCGGAGATCGCCGATCCTGACAGCTCCTCGCTGGAGAAGCCGAGATACATCACGGCCGTGGTCTGGCCGGTGGTCTTGGTGACGACCGGATCGTTTGATTCCCTCGGGATCAGGTATTTGACCGAGTTGACCTTGGCGAGCACCTCGGTGAGCGCCTGGTTCGGGTCGAAGTTCAGCTTGATGTAAACCTGGATCGTGGAGGTGCCGAGCACCGAGGACGAGGTGATGTAGTCGACGCCTTCGGCCGAGGCGACCGCCTGCTCGATCGGCGTCGTGATGAAGCCCTGGATCAGGTCGGCCGACGCACCGGGATAGCTGGTGGTGACGTTGACCACGGTGTTCGACAGTTTCGGATATTGCCGGATCGGGAGCACGGTCGCAGCCCGCAAGCCGATCAGGAGGATCAGCAGGCTGACGACGACCGACAGGACCGGCCGCTTGATGAAGATGTCGGTGAAGGACATTTACGGGGTCCTGCTTCTCAGTAGCGCGGCGGTTCGGCCGGGATCGGCGGCGTCGGCTCGGTGGAGATCGCAACCGCAGCGCCTGACTGCAGCTTGATCTGACCGAGCGCTACGATACGGTCGCCCGCCTTCAGGCCGCGGACGATTTCGGTGCGGCCGCCAAATCGCTTGCCGGTCTGCACGAAGGTACGCACCGCCGTCAGGCTGGTCTTGCCGTCGTTCTCCTTTTTCTCGGTGATCAGGTAGACCGAGTCACCATAGAGCGAGTAGTCGACCGCGGTTTCCGGAACCGTGATCACCGCCGGCTTGTCAGGCAGCACCACCGTGGTGGTCGCGAACATGCCGGGCTTGAGGATCTTTTCCGGATTGGCGACGGTGGCCTGCACGCGGATGTTGCGGGTGTCGGTCGCGACCTGCGGCTCGATCGTGGTCAGCTTGCCTTCGAAGACGCGATCCGGATAGGCGTCGACCTTGATGCGAACAGTCTGGCCGACCTTGAGCTGGCCGCTGTCCTTTTCCGTCACCGTGAAGTTGTCGTAGAGCATCGACAGATCGGTCAGCGACACGACCTGATTGCCCGCGGTCAGATATTGACCGACCTCGACCCTGCGCACGCCAAGCTCGCCATTGAAGGGGGCGCGGACCAGCTTCTGCGAGATCAGTGCCTCGGTCTTGGCAATGCCGGCCAGAGCCTGGTCATACGCGGCCTGGGTCTGGTCGACCGTGGCCTGCGGCCCGAAATTGCGCGCCGCAAGCTGCTTGGCGCGGTCGAGCGAGAGCTGCGCCACCGTCGCCTGCGCCTTGAAGCTGGCGAGGTCGCCCTGCTCCGGCCCGTCGAACAGTTGAACCAGCGGCGCACCCGCCTTTACCTCGGCGCCCGCGGTGAACAGGATATCCGTGATGCGTCCCGAGACGTCGGAGGTGACGTTGACCTGGTGCACGGCGGCGAGTTCGCCGACCGCGGTCAAAAGGTTCGGCACGACTTCCGATTTCGCCTCGGCCGCATTCACCGTCACCGGCGGCGGCTTCATGTTGGCGAAGAACTCGCCGATCATCTTGGCGCGGAAATAGTTGAACCAGACCAGGCCGCCGACGACGAGCGTCAACGCCAATCCGACGATGATGAACCAGTGCCCCATCCTGACCGGCCGCTTGTGCGGCTTTTTATCGATCGGTTCGCCCTTGATATTGGTTTCGGTCACGATGTTCATGTCATGCACTTTCTGCTGTTACCGATTGTCCCCGGCTCGGTGACGGCTGACGGTTCAAATAAAAGGAAATCGCGGCTTCGGTGAGCCCGATGCCGCGCAGGATGAATTCGCAAATCTGGCGCTCGAGGTCGGGAGCGTCGCCGTAGGTGAGGCACGGCGTCGTCGGCAGCCGCGTCAGCGCCGACATCAGCACGACATGGTGCGCGAACCAGAACAGATTGAGCGGCACGCTGCCGATGCGGGTGGCGTCGCCGGCGGCAACGGCGCGTTCCATCGACGCGGTGAAGGTCGGCTCGATCAGGCTGCCGATCTTGTCGTAAAGAAGCCGCGCGAATTCGCCGTCGTCGAGATGACTGGACGTCATCAGGCGCATCCGCTGCGCGTCCTCCTCGTCCGGCCCCTGTGATACCTCCAGGAAATGCCCGACCATGCCCTTCACGAGTTCGATCAGGGTTGCGGTCGACGGCTCCAGCCCGAGCAGATGCGCAAGATCGGGGTCGGCCTCGCAC
Source organism: Bradyrhizobium sp. Leo170 (assembly GCF_004296405.1). Classification (GTDB taxonomy): domain Bacteria; phylum Pseudomonadota; class Alphaproteobacteria; order Rhizobiales; family Xanthobacteraceae; genus Bradyrhizobium. The sequence goes on along the minus strand of NZ_PSRR01000054.1, from coordinate 11,550 downwards.
TCTTCTGCGAGGATTTCGGCGTAAAGCGCCGCCTTGGAGGGGAAGTGCTTGAACAACAGCCCTTCCGAAATGGAAGCGGCGGCCGCCACGCTCTTGGTCGTGGTGCCGGCAAAGCCATGGCGGGCAAAGCATCGCTTGGCGGCGCTCAGAATCAACTGCCGCCGCAAGTCACTTGTCATGCGCAGGGTAGACATGCGCGTGAGTAATCACTCACCTTAAAGAATGTCAAGAATTTACGGCAGTGCAAAAACAGAACTTAAGGTTGGGCCATGCCCCAACCTCCCGATAAGGTCTTGTACCGTCAGGAGGATAACGTGATGTCACACTTGACAAAAATCGGCAAGCACGCGGCCGACGGACGCGGGAACTCTACACCTCCCACGGAGAGGGGCGAGTCGCAAGCAATTTGGATGAGTGCCGTAGCCCGGGTGGAGCGCCAGCGTAACCCGGGGCCGCTCTCAACGTTGACTCAGGGATCCCGGGTTGCGCTGCGCTCCACCCGGGCTACAAAACTCCCTAGATCGGCTGGTAGCCCAGCGAGCCGCGCAGGCGGTTGACGATGGAGGTGCCGTCGCGGTTCGACAGCACCCGCTCCAGATTGGCGCCGTCGATCTTCACATTGGCGAAGCGCGGACCGCGGCTCGCTTCCTTGAGCGACAGTGCGAACGCTTCGACCTCGGCCATGGTGGTGATCGCACGGCTGTCGGCGATGCCGCAGGCCTTGGCGACACCGACCAGGTCGACCGAAGCGGCAGTATGGCTGACCTGTCCGCCGGTCTCGCCATAGGCCTCGTTGTCGAGCACGACGATGGAGAGGTTGGCGGGCTTCTGCGCGCCGACGGTGGCGATGCTCCCGAGCCCCATCAGCATCTCGCCGTCGCCGGTGATGACGATCACCGGCAGCTCGGGTTGCGCCAGCGCGAGCCCGAGCCCGATCATGACCGCACCGCCCATGGCGCCCCAGAGATAGAAATTGCGGTCATCATCGCCGGCGGCGGCGATGTCATAGGTCGAGGCACCGAGGCCGCCGACCGCGATCGCGCCGTTACGGTCCTTCAGCAGGTGAGAGACGACCGCGCGGCGGTCCAGGAGATTGGCCTTGCTCATTTCACGAACACCTTTGCCCCGATCAGCCGCTGCGACAGCAGCACGGCGGTCGGCGTCGACGCGTTATAGGCCTGCGCTGCGCCGGCCTCGACGACCTCGCGCACTTCCTCAGGATGCGTCGCCCGCAATACCTTGACGCCGCAGAGCTCGAATGCGGCTTGCGTGTTCGACCCCATCGGCACCTGCCACGGATTGAACTCGCCCCATTCCCCGCGCATCGTCACCAGCGTCAGGAACGGAAAGCGGAAGATCTGCGTCAGCGACAGCATGTTGATGCAATTGCCGACGCCGCTCGACTGCATCAGCAGCACGCCGCGCTGGCCGCCGGCCCAGGCGCCGAGCAGCAGTGCTATGCCCTCCTCCTCCGTCGTCAGCGGAATGCCGCGCATCGTGGAGGAGCCGAGCACGCGGTCGATCAGTTGCGAATGCCCGGCGTCAGGCACGTAAGGCACCTGGCGGACATCGAAGCGCTGCAATGTCGAGAAAATCTCTTCCGGCCAGGCGGGCTGGCTGTCGGAGGCAGTTTCAGTGCGGGCGTGCATGGGCGTTTCCGAAGGGATAAGCGAGACAGGCCAACTGTAAAGCGGGCGGCACTTTCCGGAAGAACAAAAACGGCATATCAGTTCTCAAAAAGAGTATGGCACCATGACCGGAAACGCACGAGAGCTGGCTGAGAGTTTCGACCTCGAACGGTTGACGCCGGAATTCTATGCCAACCCCTATCCGACCTATCGTGCACTGCGGGATAACGCGCCGGTCAAGCGCCTGCCGAACGGCTCCTATTTCCTGACCCGCTACGACGACCTCGTCACCGCCTACAAGAGCACGAAAGCGTTCTCCTCCGACAAGAAGAAGGAGTTTTCGCCGAAATACGGCAACTCCTTCCTCTACGAGCATCACACCACGAGCCTCGTCTTCAACGACCCGCCGGCGCACACCCGCGTGCGGCGGCTGATCATGGGCGCGCTCTCGCCGCGCGCGATCGCCGCGATGGAGCCCGATCTGATCCGCCTGGTCGACGGGCTGCTCGATGCGATCGCCACCAAAGACAAGGTCGAGCTGATCGAGGATTTCGCTTCCGCGATCCCGGTTGAGGTGATCGGCAATCTGCTCGACGTGCCCCACGACGAGCGCGGTCCCTTGCGCGACTGGTCGCTCGCAATCCTGGGCGCGCTCGAGCCGGTGATCTCATCAGAGCAATTTGCGCGCGGCAACAAGGCGGTGAAGGATTTCCTCGCCTATCTGGAGACGCTGGTCGAGCGGCGCCGCGCCAAGCCGGGCAATCCCGAACGCGACGTGCTGACGCGGCTGATCCAAGGCGAAAATAATGGCGAAGATAATGGCGAGCGGCTGACCGAAAAGGAACTGCTGCACAATTGCATCTTCCTGCTCAACGCTGGCCACGAGACCACGACCAATCTGATCGGCAACGGCCTGGTGACGCTGCTGCATTACCCTGCGGAAAAGCAGCGGCTGATCTCGCAGCCCGAGCTGATCAAGACCGCGGTCGAGGAGATGCTGCGCTATGAGAGCTCGAACCAGCTCGGCAACCGCATGATCGTGGAAGAAGTCGAGCTCAGCGGCATCAAGATGCCCGCGGGCACGCCGGTGACGCTCTGCATCGGCGCCGCCAACCGCGATCCCGCGCAATTTCCGGACCCCGAGCGCTTTGACATCGCGCGTACCCCGAACCGCCACCTCGCCTTCGGCACCGGCGCCCATCAATGCGCAGGGATGGCGCTAGCGCGACTCGAAGGCGCCACCGCGATCTCGCGTTTCCTCGCCCGCTTCCCGAATTACACGCTTGCCGGCGAGCCAACACGCGGTGGCCGCGTGAGATTCCGCGGATTTTTGACCGTGCCGTGCGAGGTGAATTTGTAGGGTGGGCAAAGCGAAGCGTGCCCACCATGACGAGCGGAATGTTGATGGTGGGCACGCTTCGCTTTGCCCACCCTACCAATCAGACCACCGATCGGTGCCTTTCGATGCAGGTCCGCAACACCTCATCCATCGGCCGGCTCCACCAATCGTTGGAAAAGATCTCGATCTCCGAATAGCCCGCATACCCTTGCGCTTCCACCGCCGCGCGAACCGATTTGATATCGATCACGCCGTCGCCCATCATGCCGCGGTCGTTGAGGATGTCCTTGGTCGGCACCAGCCAGTCGCAGACGTGAAACGCCAGCAACCGCTCCTTGCCCGCGCGTGCGATCTGGCCCATCAACTCCGGGTCCCACCAGATGTGATAGACATCGAGCGCGACGCCCAGCATGCCGCTGCGCTGCGGGTCCAGCGCATCGCAGATGTCGAGCGCCTGCTTGGTCGTGTTCACACAGGCGCGGTCGCCGGCATAGGCCGGATGCAATGGCTCGATCGCGAGCGGCAGCTTTGCCCCTCTTGCATATTCCAGCATCTCGGCGATGCCGTCATGCACCTGCGTGCGCGCTGCCACGATGTCCTTTGAGGCCGCGCTACCCGGCCGCGAATATTGCGGCAGGCCGCCGACCACAAGCACGATGCAGGAGGCGCCGAGCGCGGCGGCCTCGTCGACCGCGCGGCGGTTGTCGTCGCGCGCCTCAACCTGACGCGCAGCGTCCGCGACGAACATGCCGCCGCGGCAATAGCCTGACAATTCGAGCCCGGCGTCGCGCACCGCGCGCACGGCACGCTCGAGGCCAACGCCTGCGACCTGGTCGCGCCAGGGATCGATGGCGCGGATGCCGTGGCGCGCACAGGCCTCGATGATCTCGACCAGATTGCCCTGCTTGCGGACCGTCGCCGTGTTCAGCGACAGCCAGCGGTGATCGGAAGAAAAATCGCGCATCAGGACTCGATACCGCGCGTTGCCAGCACCGTCTTCATCCGCCGTGTCGCCAATTCCGGATTGGCGAGCAGGCCGGCCGCGTCGGCGAGGCGGAACAGTTCGGCGAGATGCAGCGTCGAGCGCGCGCTCTCCTGTCCGCCGACCATGGTGAAGTGATCCTGGTGCCCGTTGAGATAGGCCATGAACACGATGCCGGTCTTGTAGAAGCGCGTCGGCGCCTTGAAGATGTGACGCGACAGCGGCACCGTCGGCCCCAGCACGTCGTGGAAGCCTGCCTCGTCGCCCGCGGCCAATCGCGACAGCGCGTAGGATGCCGCCGGCGCGATCGCATCGAAGATGCCGAGCAGCGCGTGAGAGAAGCCCTGCTCGTCGCCGGCGATCAGGTCAGCATAGTTGAAGTCGTCGCCGGTATACATCTTGACGCGCGGATCGAGCCGCCGGCGCATGTCGATCTCGCGCTGCTTGTCGAGCAGCGACACCTTGACGCCATCAACCTTCGCCGCATGGCCGTTGATGATGGCAACCGCCGTGTCCATCGCCTTGTCGAGGTCAGCAGTGCCCCAATAGCCCGCCAACGCCGGATCGAACATGTCGCCGAGCCAGTGGATGATCACGGGCTCGCGGACCTGCGACAGCACGCGGTCATAGACTTTGGCGTAGTCGTCCGCGCTCCGCCCGAGCTTTGCCAACGCCCGCGAGCACATCAGGATGATGCGGCCGCCGACCTTCTCGATCGCGGCGATCTGCTCCTCATAAGCGCGGATCACGTCGTCCAGCGTCTTGGCGTGCTCCACCGCGAGGTGGTCGGTGCCGGCGCCGGAAAACACCAGCGCATTGCCCTTCGCCTTGGCCGCGTTCACCGACCGCCGGATCAATTCGAGCGAGGTAGTCCAGTCGAGCCCCATGCCGCGCTGCGCGGTGTCCATCGCCTCCGCGACGCCCAGTCCCAGATCCCAGACATGTTCGCGGAACGCGATCGTCCTGTCCCAGTCGACCGCGGCAGTCAGCCACGGATCGACATCGGCGCGTGGGTCGGCCACGACATGCGCCGCCGAGAACGCGACGCGATTCAGCGTACCCTGGAGCTTGGCGGGAAACGTCCGCGAGGCCGCGAGACGATAGGTCTCGAGGCCGCCGCCCGCGGTCGGCAGTTTCAGGGAGAGCGAAGACATCGGCGGGACGAGCTTGTTCATGATCCTGTCCTCACAGCCTGATCCGTTCGACGTCGATCCAGCGCCGCTCCTTCCAGCTCTTGAGCGCGCATTCGGCAAGCTGCACGCCCTTGGCGCCTTCGAGCAGCGTGTATTTGTAGGGAGCGTCCTCGCAGACGTGGCGGATGAACATCTCCCACTGCTCCTTGAAGCCGTTGTCGTAGACGGCATTCTCAGGCAGCTTCTGCCAGTCGGCATAGAAATCGTGCAGCCGCTTCTCGTCCGGATTCCACACCGGCCGCGGCGTCGCCTGCCGCGCCTGGATCACGCAGTCGGTGAGCCCCGCCACCGCCGAGCCGTGGGTGCCGTCGACCTGGAAGGTGACGAGATCGTCGCGATAGACGCGTGTCACCCAGCTCATGTTGATATGCGCGATCGCGCCGCCCTTGAGCTGGAAGGTCGCATAGGCGGAGTCGTCTGCCGTGGCTTTGTAGGCCTTGCCCTTCTCGTCATAGCGCTCGGGGATATCGGTCGTGCCGAGGCAGGAGATGCTCTGCACCTCGCCGAAGAGGTTGTCGAGCACGTAGCGCCAGTGGCAGACCATGTCGAGGATGATGCCGCCGCCGTCCTCAGTGCGGTAATTCCAGGACGGCCGCTGCGCTTCCTGCCAGCCGCCCTCGAACACCCAGTAGCCGAACTCGCCACGCACCGAGAGCATGCGGCCGAAGAAGCCGGAGTCGCGCAGGAAGGCGAGCTTCTTCAGGCCGGGAAGGAACAGCTTGTCCTGCACCGTGCCGTGCTTGAGGCCCTTGGCGTTGGCGAGCTTCACCACCGCGACCGCCTCTTCCAGATTGGTCGCGATCGGCTTCTCGCAATAGACATGCTTGCCGGCGTTGATCGCCTTGGTCAGCAGCGAGGGCCGCGCCTGCGTGGTCGCGGCATCGAAGAACACGGTGTCATTGGGATCAGCCAGCGCCTTGTCGAGGTCGGTGGTGACGCGCGCGATCTCGAAACGCTTGGCCAGCGCGCCGACTTTCTCGGCATCGCGGCCGACCAGGATCGGATCCGGCATGATGCGGTCGCCATTCGCGAGCAGCACACCGCCTTGATTGCGGATCGCGACGATCGAGCGGATCAGATGCTGGTTGAGCCCCATCCGGCCTGTGACGCCGTTCATGATCAGGCCGAGACGTTTGGTGGTCATAGTACTTGCTCCTGCAGAATTCTTGTTGTTGGCGGCGCGAACGGCGATAGGGTGGACCAGTCCGGATGCACTGATGTGGCGAAGCCCGGCGTCGTCAGCGATCCCGTCAACAGATCGCCGTCATGGATGGCGAGGCGGACTTTTCCGCCGTCGCGGACATAGAGATCAGGATGCGCCGAGAGGAATGCCTCCGCCTCGGCAGTGGGCGTCTCGGCAAAGCCATCGACGTAGTGATGCCCGTTGCGCTCGGCATGGGTAACGCCGATCAATGCGCCGAGCGCGAGATCCTGCTGCACCGCGAGCCCCGCCTGGCAGGTCAGGTCCTCGCCCGAGACAAAGAACGCTTCGCCGTCCGCGCTCCATTTGGCCGCGCGCGTCGCGTTGACGATCGACTTGTAGAGGCCCTTGCAGGATTTCGAGGAGATGCCGCGATAGCCCAGCGCCCGCGCCGCCGGGAACGCGTCATAGGAATCATCGGCCTCGTCGATGATGAAGCCGCGCGCCGCCAGCGGGCCCAGCGCCGAGGCCTTCGTGATGTCGCGCGGCATCGGCTGCTCGATATAGAGCAGTTTTGCGGCGATCGGCTGCAATGCGTGATCGCGGTCGAGGCGGTCGACCAGCGTGGCGAGCGCCGCCAGGTCGGCGTATTGCTCGTTGGCGTCGAGCGTGACCTTGTAGTCATGCGGCAGCGTCGCCAGCTCGTTGCCGATCCGGATCAGCCTGGCCGCATCATGTTCGGGATCGCCGTTGAGCTTGAGCTTGAAGTAGCGCGCGCCTGCATTTTCGTTTGCGTCGGCAACGCCGCCCTCGCCTTCGACCTTGTCGTCGAGGCCGACGGTGTGCCGGATCGAGACGCGCGGAAGCCGCTTGCGCCCGGCAAGGAAAGCCGCGATTTCACCGTCCGCGAGATCGGACGACAGCCGCGCATCGATGCCGGCAATGTTCTGCGCCATGCCGTCGAAGAAGTTGACGCCGACGGCGCGGAGCAGCGCATCCAGGATCGCCTTGTCGATTTCCGCCGGTCCATAGGCTGCCGCGAGCGGCGGGATGTCGTCGCGTGCGCACGCCTCGACTTGCGCGCCGATGCAGGCCGCATGCAGGCCGAACGCGGTGTCAAAACCGGATTGCGCGAGATAGAGCTCGCGCGCGATCAAGAGCGAACGCCGGAGCTCCTGCACCGTCTCGTCCGGCGTAAGCTGCGGCCGCTTGTCGAACCATTTCGGCACCAGGAATTCGGCACTCGCACCTGGTGCCCGCCCCTTCCCCTCAACGTCGATCTCCACCCGCACGAAAGCCTGCGGAGTCGCATTGACCACGACTGAGCCAAAGCGGAACGGCCGGGCAAAGCTCACCGGACGTTCGAACAGGGCTATATCTCGGACAACGAGACGAGGCGGCATCGAAGCTCAGTCCAGCGAGCCTTGGGTGAAGAAATGCTTGCGGATGCGCTGCACCAGCTCCATGAAGACCGGATCCGACATCGCATCCAGCAAGCGCGGTCGCGGCAGCGGCACATCGTAGATCGCCGCGATCGCACCGGGACGCTCGGTCATCACGAGCACGCGGTCAGCCAGGAACACCGCCTCGGGAATCGAGTGCGTGATCAGGAGCACCGTCTTGCCGGTCTCGCGCTGGATCCGCATCAGCTCGACATTCATGCGCTCGCGCGTCATCGCGTCCAGCGCGCCGAACGGCTCGTCCATCAGCATGATCTTCGGGTCATGCACCAGAGCGCGGCAGATCGAAGCGCGCTGCTGCATGCCGCCGGAGAGCTGCCACGGCAGCTTCTTCTCGAAGCCTTCGAGGCCGACCAGCTTCAGAAGCTCTTTCGCCCGCGGCAGATACTTTTCCCGCGGCAGCTTCTTCATGTCGATCGGCAGCATCACATTGGAAAGGATGTTCCGCCACGGGAGCAGCAGCGCGTGCTGGAAGACGATGCCGACATTGCCGTGCGGCTTCGTCACCGGCTCGCCCTCGACCAGGATCTCGCCTGATGTCGGCGGCAGCAGCCCGGAGATCATCTTCAGCAAGGTCGACTTGCCGCAGCCGGATGGGCCGACCACGACGAAGAACTCGCCTTGGTTGATGTGGAAGTCGAGCGGCCGCAGCGACGGCACATCGCCGTCGCGCGAGCGGTAGGTCTTGGAGACTCCGGACAGCTTGATGCCGGATGCCTCGCCGGCGGCACGGTCGGAAACCAGGCGCAGATGCGCGGCCGGTTGATCCATATGGCTCTGTGTCGCCGGCTTCATTGCAGGTGCTTTCACGAGTCGCCTTTCGGCAGATAGTCGTTGGTGTAGAAGGCCTTCGGATTGGCCTTGGCCTTGGCATCGAGGCCGCCATATTCGACCATGAGGTCGACGGAGTCCTTCATGTTCTGGTCGGTGACCTGGAACGGCCGCTTGGTCTTGGTCTCTTCGGTGCGATAGAGCGGGATTGTCAGCTCAAAGCCCTGCGTCAGCGTGTCGATCTTGCCGCCCTTGGGGTTGGCATCGAGGATCGACTGCGCCGCCGCCTTCGGCTCCTTCTCGGCGGCTTCCACCGCCTTGGTCGTCGCCGACATGAAGCGGCGAACGAGATCGGCGTTCGCCTTGACGTAGTCGCTGTTGGCGATGATGCCCGAGGAGACCAGATGGATACCGTAATCGGCGAACTTGATCGGATAGACGTCCTTGCCGGTGGCGTCCTTGATCTTCATCGACTGGTCCATGACGTAGCCGAGCAACATATCAGCCTGACCGTTGATGACCGCGTTCAGCTTGGTCTGGCCGTCGCCGGCAACCGTCTGGAAATCGCTCTCCTTCAGGCCGGTCTTCTTCAGGAACAGCGGCCAGATCTGCGTCATGGAATCCGCCGGCGTGATCGCAACCGTCTTGCCCTTGATGTCCTCGGGTTTCCTGATGTTCTTGTCGATGAATCCCATCGCCGACATCGGGCTGGTCTGTAGGAGCACGCCGGTCGCGATGACGGGCGCGCCCTTCACCGCCGCGCGCATCATCGTGGGAATATCGACATAGCCGAAATTGGCGGTCTTGGCGGCCACCGCCTGCGTGGTCGCGGCCGAGCCGCGGCCTTCCTGGATTTCGAGGTCGATGCCCTCGGCGGCATAGATGCCCTTGGCCTTGCCGTAATAGAACGGCGCGTGCTCGCCATAGACATACCAATTGAGCATCAGCACCACCTTGTCGGCGGCCGATGCCGGAAGCACCGATATCGCCGTCCAGGTCAGCGTCGCCAAGACCACAGCTATCAATCGCATCTTGTTCTCCTCCCTCTCCCCAAAACCTCTTGTTGTTGTCCTTCTGAATAACTCACGAAGCGAAAATAATGTCCTCGCGCTGGCTGACATGCCAGGGAATAACCAGGCGTTCGATGCGGTCGACGATCCAGAACAGGATGACGCCGAGCAGCGCCAGGATCACCAGCGCTGCGAACATCGTCGGCAAGTCAAAGGTTCCAATCGAGCGCTGCATCACGTAGCCGATGCCGGAATTGGAGCCGACGAACTCGCCGACGACGGCGCCGACCACCGCCAGCGTCACTGACACTTTCAACCCCGAAAAGATCGCGGGCATCGCATGCGGCAGGTTGACGGCGCGGAACACCTGGAAACGGCTGCCCTGCATCGCACGCGCGAGATCGACCATATCCGGATCGACCGACTTGAATCCCTGCACGGCCGAGACCACCACCGGAAAGAAGCCGAGCAGGAACGCCGAAATTACCTTCGGAATGATGCCGAACCCGAACCAGACCACGAACAGCGGCGCGATCGCGATCTTCGGCACGGACTGCGAGAACACCAGCAGCGGATAGACATAGCTCTCTACCGTCCTCGATCCCGCGATCAGCATCGCGACGGGAATGCCGAACAGCGCCGACAAGAGGAAGCCGCAGACCGTCGCATAGGTCGTCGGCCACGACTGCCGCAATAGTTCCGGCCAGTCCGTTCGCAGCACGGCGACGACGTCGCCCGGCGACGGGATCTGATAGGCGGGAATTTGGAACAGGCGGATGGCGAGGTCCCAAGCCGCCACGATGAACACCAGGAACAGAAATGGGCGCACCCACGCCGCATTCAGCAGCCTCGACAGGCCACCCGCTTCCTTGCTCTCCGCCACGTTCCGCTTCCCTGCTTGACCGTTTCTCGGATTGGAAATTAACCCGTTGGATAAATACTGTCCAGCCCGATTTCGCGCGGCATTTTGAGCGCATTCGGTCGTCATGCCCGGGCTTGACCCGGGCATCCACGCCTTATGGACTTGGAAAAACGTGGATGGCCGGGTCAAGCCCGGCCATGACGACGCAATGCAACAATTTCGCGCTTCGCTAAACCGCCTGCTGCGCGGTCACCTGCAGCTTCGGCGCCTTGCTCTTCCCGAACGCTGCGATCGACTTCCCCGTCAACGCCGCCAGCACCAGCGCAATCATGTGCTCCAGCCGTTCATCGCGGGCGTCCTTCGACAAGAGATCGCGGCCGAAGATCACGCTCAGCGTCGCGCTGTTGGAGAGATAGAAGAAGGCGAGCGCGGCAATCGAGATGTAGAGCTGCACGGGATCGACCGCGGCACGGAAATCGCCGCTCTTCACGCCGCGTGTCAGCACGGTGCGGATCATCTCGACGAACGGCGAATGCATCGATTTGACCTTGGTCGAACGCTTCAAATGCCGCGCTTTCGCAAGGTTCTCGGTATTCAGCAGCGCCAGGAATTCCGGATTGCGGATGAAATAGTTCCAGGTGAAATCGATCAACCGCGCGATCGCCTCGGGCGGCTCGAGATGCTCGAGATCGAGCCCGCGTTCCTCGGCGCGGATCTTCTCATAGGCGCCTTCGAGCACCTCGAGGTAGAGGTCCTCCTTGTTGCCGACGTGGTAATAGAGCATGCGCTTGTTGGCGCCGGCCTTCTTGGCGATGCTGTCGACGCGCGCGCCGGCGAGCCCATGAGCGGCGAACTCCGCCTTCGCCGCTTCGAGGATGCGCAGCCGCATCCCCTCGGGGTCACGCTGCCACTTCAGAGTTCGCTTTGTCTTGGCCAATCGGATCGCTCAATTTCAGTCGAAGGATTGGATGTAGCACGACCGAGAGCGTTTGAGAATGAATCTCCGTTATGGATACCCGCCTCCGCGGGGAAGACACCGAGAATGATGAGAGAGCCGCGAACTCGAATCTGTCCCCTCACCCTGAGGAGACCGCGCAGCGGTCGTCTAAGGGCGAGGCCACCAGCGGGGCCTGATCCTTCGAGACGCGCGTTCCGCGCTCCTCA